>JALNVO010000108.1 GCA_023231365.1 Fibrobacteraceae bacterium
CAAAACAAATTATCATAAAAGGCGATTTCATAATCCGAAGTTCTATAGACAATATTACTCCTAGAATACGCTTCAGGAGCGCTCAGCATCTTAAAAAGGAGGGAATAAGGATAGGGGTCTTGAACAGTTGATGGAGAAGAGGTATAATGCAACTGATAATAATGAGAAGGAGGAACCGAGGCACATCCAAAAAGACAAGCAGCAAAAATAATTGGCAAAAACTTCATTTAAAATCTCCTTTATTTGGAACGCAAAAGAAGCGAAGGATTTTCGCGGAGTTTGCGGCTGAGCTCATTTAAATTTTCCATCGCAGAACGAAGTTCGTGGACGGCGTTGTTTAAATCATCCTGATTCCGGTACACGGTCATGTCCACTCTGCGTGTTAGAAGTTCAATCGAACGGGATGCTTTGTCCATAGAAGCGGCCATTCCGGCCAAATCCAAATTGACCATTTGTGAATCTATGGCAGACAGCGCTGTACTCAATTTTTTAGCAACATTTTCATCCTTGAAAGAAGAAACAAGCTGGTGAGTCTCCTTGACCAGAGAGTCCAAATCTTTAGGAACTTGAGCAATAGGTCCCCTATTTTCTTTGACAATGGCATGAGCCACAATCATAACAGAATCCAAATGAGCAATAGCCGAAGTAAGATGGTTTATATTTTCATCCGCAAGGAGCTTGTTCGTCTGATTCAATGCAGTCTCTACCTTTACAGCCAATTCTTCTGCTTGTCCCGTGACAGATTCCAAGAAACTGACACCGGCAGGCACAAGAGATTCCGGAGGTAAATCCGCTTCGTGGACATCGCCGCCGGACAGGAGCAAATAGCGGATGCCCGTAAGCGAAATTCCGCCGGTCAGATTTATGCGGGTCCCTGTCTTTATAGGAGTTCCTTCCGTTACTTCAAAACGGACTATTACCTGATGCAGAGTATCTGGATTGACGTAAATTTTCGTTACACGGCCAACATCTATACCGTTGAGCATCACCTTGGCCCCCCGGGTGAGGCCTTCCACGGATTCTGAAAATACCGTGTAATAATTGACATTCTTAACCATGACGCGGGCACCGATCACATAGCCTATAAAGGCGAGCGCCCCCAAGATGAGGACCGAAAGAAAAATGCCTAGGCGAATCCGTTCGGTTCGGGTCGTTTCCATTATACCACCTCTTCAAAATTAAAATGATAACAAGAATTTTCATTTGAAACAGAATCGTATCTGCGATCAAAGAAATTCTTGATCGCCGGGATCTGTGAAGCCTTGCCATCTGCAAGAGTTCCATCAAAAAGGACGGTTCCCTTTTGCAAGAACAGAATGCGGTCAGCAATCGCGTCAATACTCGCAAGTTCATGCGTCACCACAACGATCGATGCACCTAAATTTTCGCGAAGCTCGATGAGCAAGTCGTCCAGGGAGCGGCTTGTCACAGGATCCAAGCCCGCAGAAGGTTCATCGCAAAAAAGCAGTTGCGGATCCAGTACGATGGCTCTTGCTAGTGCAGCCCGTTTGCGCATACCGCCGGAAAGTTCCGAAGGCAATTTGTAATACGCATGCAGCAAGTGGACTTTGTCCAACGCATCGGCCGCAATGTCCTGAATGATATCGGGAGTTAAACCGGGACGATGCATTTTGAGCGGAAGAGCCACATTTTCCTGAATGGTCAAGCTGCTGAGAAGCGCGCCTCCTTGGAAAAGGACGCCCATCTTGGTGCGGAGTGAATTCGGGATCAGGTCAATCCCCGCACGGAGAGTCGTATCCCAAAAAGAAATTTCACCTCCAAAAGGCCGTTCTATTCCCAAAATATTGTTCAAAAGAGTCGACTTCCCGCAGCCGGAAGTGCCCAAAATAATTCGCGTTTCGTGCGGCATCACAGAAAAAGAAACATCGTGCAGCACGAGTTTCTTTCCGTACCCACCCTTCAAGTTCTTGACTTGCAACACACTTTCCATCTTCCACCTCAATAAAAAACAAAAGAAAAGGCGGCATCCGCAAGAATGATACCCGAAATGGAAAATACAACGCAAGACGTAGTCGCTTCCCCTACTGCATCTGCACCACCGCGGGCGGAAAGACCTTTCTGGCAAGCGAGAAGCGCAATGATCCAACCGAAAACGAGTGACTTGAAAAGGCATTTGAGAAGTAGGACTAACGAAATCGATGAACGAAGCTCCGACATGTACACACCAAAATCCACCCCTAGATAAAACATAGCGACGATCGCCCCTGCAAAACAACCGACGATACTTGCGCCAAAAGCCAACAAAGGAACAGCAACGCTCATCGCCTGGAAACGCGGGAGTACCAAGTATTGAACCGGATGAATGCCCATCGTACGGAGAGCCTTCACTTCTTCGGAAACGACCATACTCGCAATTTCAGCCGTCACAGCACTCCCCGACCGCCCCGCAAGAATAATGGATGCTATCAGCGGGCCGATTTCCGCAAACATCAAGACGCCCACGCCATCGGCAAGATATACCCCCGCCCCGAACATTTCAAGCTGCATCGCACTCTGGAGCGCAAGCGTGAAAGCAATCAAAAAGACTAAGATGAAAACTATTCCCGTCGCCTCGGTGCCCAAGCGGAGCATTTGCAGCGACGTACCGCCAAACGGCAAGCGCCCTTTATCAAAACGCCCCAGCGTGCTCCAATATAGAGACTCGCAAAAGAGATAAGCAACCGATTTCAAATCATCAAAAAGCAAAAACGTCCAAGAACCGAAATTTTCAAAAAAATTGTAAGACCGCTTCTCTTTTTTAGGAACTTCACGGCGCGGAATAGAAGAAAGCTCCGCCTGCAAACCTTTTGAAAAATGCAACAAAGTTAGTTTATGCGAAAGCTGTTCCGAACGGATACAGAGAGAGACCAAAAAAGCCTTCCCCACAGAATCCAGAGAGCGGAGGCTTTTCCCATTCAAAACTAGAGGTCCCTTGGACAAAGTACACAACGAATCCCGTTCGCATTGAGGAACCGTTCTAAAATCCAAAGACTCTGGCAGTTCTATTTCTCCGTTCATACCCACAAACTTAAATAAAATTTTAAAAAGTCACGCAACTTACTGACGAAGCTTCGAAATCACCGGACGGATACGCCTCCCGCAAAGAGTTACGATGATTCCCGCCTGAGCAAACATATAATAAGCCGTGTCCCGGCTGTTGTTGAGCGTAGAATTCGGATCGTAATCATCTTTTGTCACATATACTTCAGAGACTCCGGCAAGGGAAACGTCCAACGCGCAACGCTCACAAGGAAAGCCTATTACATAGAGCTTTGATCCCGGAGGAACCTTGCCCCGCGCATAATGGAGTGCATTGATCTCAGCGTGGACCATAAATGGATATTTGTTCGCTTCAAATTCGCGGTGAGAAATAAACTCACCGGAATCCGCATCCAAAAGATCATAGGCGAGAAGCTGCTTTTCACGGGTATAGGGAATCGTAGCGTCATCAAAACCGGACGGAGCGCCATTGTAGCCTGTACTTAGCACACGACCATCGCCCGAAACAAGGACAGCACCCATTTTAGTGTTCGTATCCTTGGAAAGTTTTGCCTGGGCAAGCATCATCTGAGTATAAACTTCATCGCGAAGTCTACCGCGATTTACCTTTGCATTCACCTTAGTTTCCGCTTCTGAATGTACCATAAAGAATCCTTTCCTCCAATTCAATTATAAAAAATCCCGGCTCTTTCGCGGCCGGGATTTCTTGAATCTTACTTTATTAAAGTATTAGCCGAGAGTGACTTCGACCGTATGCGTCCCATTCACGAAAATCGGCGCAATATTGGAATCAATCTCCTTGCCATCCACGACCATCTGTGCCACGCCCTTGCAGACGTGATCCGGATTCTTGACCGTGATCTTATAAGTTGCACCGCGGAACTTGCGGACGGCCTCAAAGCCATTCCACTTGGAAGGAATGCAAGGATCGACGACAAGGCCCTTGTAGTTGGCGCGGATACCGAGAATGAACTGCGTTGCAGCCTGGTAGGTCCAAGTAGAAGTACCGGAAAGCCAAGCGTTGCGGCCCATACCGAATTGCTTGTGCTCATCACCAAGGATATTCTGCGGATAGCAATACGGTTCCGACTGGAACTCGTCGAGCTTATCGTTCTTGGAAGCCGGGTTGATCTGGCAATAGTAATTGAAGGCTTCATCGCCACGGCCAAGTATCGTTTCGGCAATCATCACCCAAGGATTCGTGTGAAGGAAGATGCCTCCATTCTCCTTCGCTCCGGGAGGATACGTAGAAATACCACCAACCATCGGATCAAAACCGCGGTAGCCCGGTGTGGAGCTCTTGACGCCGTTGCGGGTATTGAGGAGCTTGTTCAAACTATCCATTCCCTGGATAGCATGTTCACCCGTGGCAATGCCTCCGATAATCGGCCAGGACTGGCCATTGCAATAAATTTTGCCATACTTGGCCTTGTTGGTGCCGTATCCGTTGCCATCCTTATCGAACCAGCGGACCCACCACTTTCCGTCCCAAGCGCTCTTGTTGAATGCTTCCTTAACATCATTATACCAAGTCTTATACATTTCAACAGCCTTGGTATCGCCGAGCTGTTCCTCAATGTCCATCATTTCAAGCAATGCCTTCGCATAGAGAGCCGTGTTGAATGTGGATTCTGCACCAAGCGGGAGGTTCATGCAGTCATTCCAGTCGGCAAAGCCAAGGAGCGGAAGACCATGCTGTCCCAAATGGTTGCGCGTGAAGTTCAAAGAACGCTTCAAGTGCTCGAGAATCGTTCCTTTAGTGCGTTCGGCATGCTTCTTGCCTTTTTCATAGAATGGAATTTCTTCCTTCAGAAGATCCATCTTGCCCGTTTCCTTGAGGTAGCTCGCTACCGTAAGGACGATCCAGAGATGGTCATCGCCATACCAGTTCGCGTAAGCGGGCTTACCGTTCTCATCGAGGACCCCGTTCTTTTCGCGGGAATCGCCCTCATTCGCTTCATTGCCCGTATCTTCAGCAAGTGCGAGAGGGGCGTACTGGTGCATCGCATTGCCTTCCGGACGCTGCACTGAGAGAAGATTTTTCGCAAGCTCAAGAGCTTCTTCCGGCATATGGCTCATCACGCCCATCAAATCCTGCGTGGAATCGCGATAACCGATGCCGCGGCTCGTGCCGTAGCCCAACTGATAAAGGGAAAGATAACGGCTCCAGTTCTTGGTTGTATGGCACTGGCGCGGATTGTGCACATTCACCATCGTGTTGAACGAAGCATCCGGAGTACTCACCTGAATAGTCTCGAGATAGTTGTTCCAGAAGGCGGCGAGTTCGGCAAAAGCCTTGTCGACGTTCTTGAAATCGCGGTATTTCTTGATAGCCTTTGCAGCCACTTTGAGACTCTGTTCCTGACCGAGCTGGGTGCAGGTGCGGAAAGTCTTCTTGGCAGAAATCTTGCCCGCGTGAATCATGAGAGCGGCAATGTTATCGCCACGGTCGCATTCGCTGTTGGAAAGTTCCTTGAGGCCGAGAGAAAGCGGGCATGCCCAGGATCCCATTTCATTATTGCCGAGGAATACGCTGCGGTCGCCGTCAAAACTCGTAACCTTGCAATCTGCGGTCACATAGTTTACCGCATAATCGCGCTTCATATAAGCGTACTGTTCGAGAACCAAATGCCCGTCTTTTTCCGGATGGGCCTTGAGAGTCATCGTCTGCGGAACCCAGTCGGCATTCGTGAGCTGTTTCTCTGCTTCAAAATGGCTGAATTCATACACAGGAATTACATCCACTTCCTTGGCACCGCCAGCAATATTCGTAATCTGGATATCCTGGAGAAGCGTATTGGAATGGGTCGGGACAAAAATTGTCACTTGCACGCGGAGGCCGAACGCTTCGGCAATCCAGCGGCTATAAGAAAGGCCTACATGGCACTCCCACTTGTCCATCTTGGTAAGAGTCGGGACATAGAACGGAGAAAATACTTTGTAACCATTGCCATCCTTGACGCGGATATATACCGTGCTCGCCTTGAAGTCAGAACAAGGCATTTGAGCAATGTACTTAGTAATGCGGTTGAGAGCCGGATCACCCTTGCAAATCAAAGCCCCGCCGGTGGTATCGACGATACCGCCAAAAGCGAGCGTTCCCACATAGTTGCACCACTTGATAGGTGTAGCTGGAGTGGTCAAAACATATTCTTTATTTGCATCATCAAAATAACCGTACTTGTGAACGGAAGTCTTAGCTTTCGTTGCGGGCTTTTTGGACTGCTTGGTCTTAGTTGCCATTTTTTCTCCGTGAGAGGGGGTTAATCAAAATTACTTGGTAAAATTGCGAGAACCGAAATTGATGTAGAAATACCCGCCGAGCTTCTTGTTGCGCACAGGATCCCGTAAAATCGAAATTGCAGCGCGCGTATACTTAAGTTCCACCATAATGTGGTCGCGGCTCATACAATTGAGGAACGGGCCTTCCGCATAAAGCGTTGGGCGGGGCTCCTCGTCTATCATTTTCTGCAAGCGGGCTATCTCTTCCATCAACTTTTTTTCATGAACTTCGAGGGCGCGCACAGCATCAATCGGGTCAACGCCATAAAGGAAGGCATAGCCAAGCGTGCGCGGGTCATCGTTAAAACCCGTCAAGTGGCGCATCACTTCCTTGCGGAGCAAATCGGCCCCCTTATCCAGAATCTTGTAGACGGTGCGCTCGGGGCGGTTGCCATCGCGTTCCGCATGTCCTTCAATCGAACCGTTCTTCTCCAAACGGATCAAGCGATTATAAATCGTGGACGTGCTAATCTTAGCCCAGCGGTCGAGTTCACGAATCTTGATTTCCGTGATGATATCGTAGCCACTGCGCTCATGCTCTTTAATAAGGCCTAAAAGGACTAAATCGTAACGGTTCATTTTATCATCTCTCCATATTCCAAGTTAGAATATATACTGGTGAAAGTAAAATGGATACTTGCAAAAAGCATTTTTTTTGGGGTATAGAAGAAACTAGGGGTATGGAAGCCAAAAGATTGAAAAAAGTGCAATGCATGGGTAAATAAGCCCCCCTGCTTCTTGGGGCATGCAAAAGACAATCACCCTTGGATAATAAAGGCGGGAAAAATCGTTCGCTGCTGCTTCATACCCTGAAATTGATGGGGACGGAGGAAACGGAGAGACCGGGATGAGGTGAACGTATGAAAAGGGGCGGTCGGAAGTGGCCACCCGCCAGTTTAATTGTATTTATGCAAAAAAGCCCGCGCGGACGGGCTTGCCATGAATCTATTTGTCATCGGTTCCGGCGCGCGGGACCCGGTCTTAGATTTTGTCTATTCCTTATAATCTTCTAGATATTTTATCATCGTTTCTTGTCCTGAACCGTATAGCTCTTTGTATTCGGGACCGCCAACCGTAATATCAAAATCGACCGCGCTGATACCGCAATTGCTTATGTTTGCCGAACGCTTTATCAAATTAGGAGTTTGGCTAAATTCGATTTCTTGGGTGTTAAGCAACGTTTTCATTAAATCTATTACATATTGCACCAGACCTATCTTCTGTATTTTTTCTACAGAACCTTCTGGAGTAAAGAGATGACATCCCAAGGTTTCATTGTTTATCCCGTCTTTAAAATTGGCAGGATCACTGACATATCCCGGTTTGTCAAACACCTCCATAGGATAGTTGTTTACAGTGCCCCCGTCGGCATATTGGTCGTTATTAAACTTGATGGATTCAAAATAAAGGGGGATGGACATCGACATACGAACGGCTTCGGCGACAGGCATATCCGGCGCAGTCTCTGCCGAAAATATCTTATTGCAATGAGTTGTTATGTCCGTAACCGAGACATACAAATCGCGGAATCCGGCTTCTTTAAACTGTGCAAAGGTCTGCAAGCCATCACCATCTTCATACAGTTTTTTCTTCTCAAATCCGGCTTGAATCTGCGTCCTGAACCACGAATAAATATATTCGCTCGAATACCAGCCATAGTTTTTCAACAACCGTAACAAACAATGGATGTCTTCAGACGCTAATGTCAGTCCGACGGCTTTTTCAATATGTTCAATAATGCCGTTGACGTGTTCCTCTATATCCGAGAGCCCTTTGTTTTCCTTCTGCGGCACTTTCGAAAAATCCAGAGTATTGGCCATATCCGTTATGTCTTTGGCATTCGTACACAAACTCACCGCCAATGCCGTGATAGAGCCCGCAGAAGCCCCGGCGACCCTTTTTATGTTCGGCAATATTTTATGCTCATCGGAATCCAACACTTCGAGGGCTCCCAGATAAGCTATCCCGAGGATGCCTCCGCCACAGAATACAAGGTTTTTAAATGGATACATGGTTTTCTATCCCGCTTTTAAGAATTGAGCAAACAAAAATTTTTTTCTCCGTTCTTATCAACCAATAATAGTCCTTCTCGGAAATTGAAGGGTTCAAAAATTTCACTTTTCCATAAAAATCAGCAAGCATAAGCATTCTCCTCCTTATATTATTCAAGTATTATGAGGTAAAACTACATTATTCCGATAGAAAAAAGCAGGGGAAAGCTATTGGAAAAGCCGCCTTTTTTGCCTACTCACAGCAGTTCAATCCATTCCTCGGAGGGATAACCTTTGGAAGTCAAGGTGCCTCCCGCATTCTCTATGGCGAAAGAACAAATATAAAAAAAACGATTTGAATAGGAAAATAATATAAATTCAAAATCAGGTTGAACCAGGGATAAAAAACAGGAGGGTGAATTATGACAAAGAAGAATGTGGTTTCACTTGTACTTATAGCCATCGCTATTCTGGCTTTCAGTTTCATTGTCTGCGACTGGCGGACGCTTTTTCAGTGTCAGGGAGTACAAGGGTGCATAGAGGCGCATTCCCACTACCAGCATATTTCAAAATTTTCCGTCACGCTGCTCAGCTGCTTCCTAGTCCTCTTCATCGGCAGGGATTCCGTGACACCAAAGGACCGGCTCCTTCTGAGCTGCGCCTTTGCCGCG
>JALNVO010000109.1 GCA_023231365.1 Fibrobacteraceae bacterium
CGCGGTCGTGCTCGTACTTCTTCCACAGGGAAAGCTTCAAGCGTTCATATTCCTTCGCCACATCCGGATGCCCGTTCAGATAGTCGCGGAAATATATCTCGTCGGCATCGCCCGCACGCCGCAGATGCAGGTGAAACACCCGCTCCGCGAAACCCGATTCCGTATATCCCTTGTTGAACGACATCCTTTCGCGGGACTCCGCCATGCACAGCGAGCCGCTCCCGAGAAGGATCTCCTTCGCGCGTTCCATCGCGAAGCCGGGCCCGAGTTCCACGAGCATGTCGATGGTGGGCTTCGCCCATATCCCGCGCACCGCCGTGCTCCCTATGTGATGAACGCGGCACTCCCCCGCCGCGGAAAGCGCACGCAGCACGGCTCCGGATTCCTCGGCGTACCAGGAATCCCAGCGATCATCGCGCGCAGTCAGAATTATGGGAAAAAGTTCCCACAGTTCCCGGAGCGACATTTCGGACAAGGGCTTCGACATCACCGCAAAAATAAAACATCGCCACGGGCGTTCACACTCAATTCCGCGGAAAGGAACCCGCCGGAGGGGCCCGTTATATATATTTGATGCGCTGAAAAAAGACTGGCCGGTTCGGTAAGTCCGGCCCCTTCTGAAGAAGGTCTGTACCCGGTACCCGCAGCAAATTTCCGACGCGCATTCCGCACGGCGGATCATTTGTTGTGGAGTATCACATCATGCAGATTCATCAGACAGCTGCGGTCACGGGCCGGTCAAGCATCGTTTACGATGCCCCCTTTTACGTTCTCATTCTCGAATGCTGGAGCGGCGGCCGATATGAAGCTTGCCGCATCGTCCTCGGAACGACGGAGCCCACGGGCGCCGATCTGCTCCTGTTTCTTGATCGTCTCAATTTCCGGAAACTCCCGTGGAGCAGAGCCGTCCCCGAGTCCCCGCCGAAGGCGAAAAAAGGGTACCGGGCGGAAAAGCGGAAGATACTCAGGGAATGCGCGGATTTCCGTCACGTCCATTCAATGGCCGAGTTCACCCTGAAGCGGCAGCGGGCGGAAATGCTCGCGGACCGGAAACAGGACGCGGCACGGGAACGGGAAGACGCGAAACGGGAACGCTTCAGACTGCACCGCGAAAAGCAGAAGAATCGCCACCGGGGAAAGGCTTAACGGCGGATCCGCACCTTGCCGCCACCCCGGACCTTCCACAACTGGAATGTCTCCATAAATTCAACCAATCGCGTTCAAAACAAATTAATCAATTCCTTTGAAGCGCTTATAAAATCGGGGTCGAACCGATTTTGAATATAGAGGTGGTGATTTTTACTGGACTATGAAAAATGTCTATAAAAAGCATTCATCCGATGTAGACGCCCAGCCGATTCAGGTGGCAGTAAGCGATCTCCCCGGTCTTCTCATCGCGGAGGTGAAGGCTTCCGCCCTCGCAGTAGCGCCAGTATCTGCAACGGGCGCAGTCGCCTTTCCGGGCCCAAGCGCGGTCGCGCATGACTTGGAAGCGATTTTCCCAGACATCGAAGAAATCGTCCTTGTAAACGTTTCCCTGGATGTAATCCCCGCGGAGCGAAGGGCAGGCGGAAATGGAGCCGTCCGCGAGAACGGAGCCAATGTTGATACCCGCGCGGCAGAAAAACGGATTGCTGCGGGCCACCTTCTCATAAGGGCCTAGAAAACCTTCGCAGCCATAGTCGGCATGGATTCTGCCCTGCTGACGCGTTTCGCGGATGAAGTCGAAAACCTGTCTGAATTCGGTGTTGTCCAGTTTGAAAATGGGGTTCCCCTTCGCCCGCCCTTTGGGGAAAACGGTGGCGATGCGCCAGTTCCGGAGCCCGAGGCTAATGAGGAGTTCACGGATTTCGGGAAGCTCGGACAGGTTTTCCTTGTTCACACAAGTAACGACGTCGAACGCAAGGCCCGGTACGCGAGAAGCCCATTGAATAGTCTCGGCGGCTTTTTCAAAAGAATGCGCATGCCCCCGGAAATGATCATGGGAAAGCCGGAGCCCATCCAAGCTGACCGTCATGGAGCGGAGCCCAGCGGCAAGCAAACGCTCGAAACGGGGAAGCGTCATGGCAAAGCCGTTCGTGACCATTCCCCAAGGAAATCCGCGTTCAAGAAAGGCATGACCGGCCTCTTCAAGGTCCTCGCGCATGAGGGGTTCTCCACCCGTAAGCACGATTAAGGTCCGGGCAGGGACTACATGCCCGCGAAGTTTATCTAAAACGCCGAGGAAATCAGCTATCGGCATATCGGGAATCGCTTCGCTCCGGCAATCGCTCCCTCAATGGAGACAATGGAGATTGCAGCGGAGGGTACATTCCCAAAAAAGGTAGGAGAGCGTATGGCTCTTGACTCGAGAATGGCGGTAAAACCGATAAAGCTCAAGCGCAGTTCTTTTCCGGAACGAAAAATCAGGAGAAGTCATCCATCGGAACTCCATATAAAGGAGCTATGGATCCGAAGCTGCTGGAAGAAGCGGGATCCTCTGCTGAAGAAGAAGATACGGCACTGCTCGAGGAATTGTTTTCTTTTGAAGATGAGGATTCATCATTCGGGCAACGGAAACAACCGACGCCCGGCTCGTAAACAAGCGTCGTTCTCGCATTAAGGGCTTCAAGGGAATCAAAGACCGCCGGGGAACCGTAAAGGGCAATAAAATTGCTAAGATCACAAGTGGATTTATCCGTAATAGCACCGTAATCCACAGCCTCTTGCAACAACGTTTCGTCATATTCCAGCGTGCACTGGTCAAGCGAGGCGGAAGAGGAGGACTTTGGCTCGGATGAGGAATTCCCAGACGAAGAGGACAAAGCGACCGCACCGGAAGACGAACTTCCCACGGCAGAATCCGCAGATGAGGAAGGAGTGCGCGCGGATGACGAGGAATTTCCGCTGTTACTATCGGAACTAAAGGAAGAGGTGGCATCGGTCGAATTATCGCATCCGACCCAGAAAAAGGCACAGAGGGCCAGCAGAAGCCTTTCCCACCGGGATCTGGATTTTCTTAAAAAAGGTTTCATGGATCTTAATATAAATTCATTTAAAAATTTATCTGTAAATTTTGGGAAAAAGGATCCTTTTTACGGGCTGCATCACGAGATTTATGCTTCCAAATAAATTTTCACATAGATTTCAGGCGTAACTGGATTCAACAAAAGGCGCGATGCAAGCCCCGCGATTACTACTAGCAAACTGGCTTATATAGTTTCTCAAGC
Organism: Fibrobacteraceae bacterium; assembly: GCA_023231365.1. Taxonomy (GTDB): domain Bacteria; phylum Fibrobacterota; class Fibrobacteria; order Fibrobacterales; family Fibrobacteraceae; genus Hallerella. The sequence goes on from JALNVO010000109.1 coordinate 3,210, forward strand.
CTTTCGTTTATTTCTTTCTGGGTCTGTTCACGTATCACCCTAGCTTCGGGCAAATTTCCAAATTCTTCGCCAAGATGTTCAATCGGCCAAATTAATACCGTATTTGTCGAGCAGCCCCGCGACCCCTTCCAGGTCAAAGTGCGCGCCTTTTATTCGGTTGTTCTCGGGGTCCAGCGAATAGTTCACGCTTCCCCGGAAATCGCACCTTTCCAGATTCGACTTTTCAAATGTCGAACCTGCAAAATCGCAACCGCAGAAGACGGCGTCCGAAAAATCGGCCTTCGCGAAATCGTCGTTCAGGAACTTCACTTGTTCGAACTTCCGCCCATCCAGGTTCATTCCATAAAAGGAACACGAATCGATGATGCAATGATCGAAGCCCGCCTCGAAACCGATCCCGTTTGAATCGTTGAAGTTCACGCCGACCAGCTTGCATTCCCTGAATTCCACGTCGTGAAAGCCCGTTCTGTCCAGCGTCACCTGCACCAGCTCGCAGCTTTCAAAGACGCACTTCTCGAAGACCGATCTGCCGAGGTCCGCTTTGAGAAAACGGCACGCCGTAAAGGTGCAATCATAATATTCGGCGATTTCGAATCCGCGTTCCCCGTATTCCACCGAATCGATTTTCAGATTTTCAACCGTTTCCATTTCATATTCCCGTCAACGATTATTTAAACATTTCGATTCCACCCATAAGAACAATCATAATAAAAAGTGCCGGCTGTAGAACTTTCTCCAGCTTTTTCTTATCTATTCGTTTAAGGAGGAGCGGACCCGTAAAAGCGCCACAAACAGTTCCGGTCGCCAAGAGTCCCACAAGTTTCCAGTCAACGTTTCCTATTCCGAGATGTGTTGCGAAACCCGTAGTGGCTATAGCGAACAGAACAAGTACAGACGTCCCTACCGTTTCAAGCGCATGGCATCCAAGTATCATCAACCCCGCTATAATCGGACCACCCCCGCTTAGCCCCACGAGCCCGGACATGATACCGCCCAGAAGGCCAAAGCACACGGCTTTAAATGTATTCGCTTTTGTGTGGGACCGGTCCGCTGCATCTCTGCCGTCTTTCCCCTTTTTTAAATGGGAAATAAACATCTGAACGGCAAGCAGCAGAAGAATAGTTCCCGTTACCTTATTATACAGATTTCCCGGCAGGAATCCCGAGCACAAGGACCCCAGAACAGACCCGACAACACCGCCGATCAGCATGGTGAGCCCAAAACGCCAGTTTATGTTTCCTGCCTTCCAGTGGCTGAACGTTCCCACCGCTGTCGTCGGGATTGTCGTCGCGAGCGAGGTCGATGCCGCAATTTCAGGCGGAATATTAAAAAAGACAGTCAGAATACCTACATAAATGGCCCCGCCTCCGCCGCCAAATGAAATGATGAGTAAACCAACTACAAAACCGACAAGAGGTAATGCAATATATTGGGACATTCCGAATCTCCTATAAAAAGACAACGATGAGGTGGGGTAACGAGAGAAGGCTGAATGGAACTAATTTAAAATCATTTTCCCTTTGTAACCGGTTGAAAAACGAGACGTAGTCCCCTCCGCCGATGGTAGCTATCGGCTGCCGCTGGCTTTTCATTTAAAAACGGATTGCTCCATTTCCTGTCTATGGTTTTACAGAAAAATTATTGCATTATCAAATTGACTACGACCTGATCGCCGATGAAAACGTCGACGCTCGTTATAATCAAAATATAGTCGGAATGGTTCTTGGCGGAGCACTTACGGGGGTGGGAACGTATTTTTTGGCATTTGGCGTGTATACGTATTTTATAGCTAAACATGATGACGATATAGATGAATTTATAAGTGAAGCTGTTGGAGTAATTTTTATGTTTTATTCGATTCCAGTTTTGGGCGTCGGTATCCCTGTTTTAAGGGTTAACATCTGCTATTACAACGTCCATAAGAATCACGCCATCAAGCGCGATAAATACAGGAAATCGCGGGAACTTTACAAGCAGCGCAGAAAAAGCGAAAACTCGGCGGCAATGCGACTGATGATCGTCCCATCCGTGAATTTTGAAAACGCAGGCGGCGGCATTAATCTGCTGGTGGCTTTCTGATTTCAGGGAATGAAATGCTTTTGCTTTTTACTGCATTTGAATAATCGCCCATTGTAAAGATGGCTATATTCATATCGTTGTATTGTAAAATGCCAGATCTTCCCGGACTCTGCATCTTTGGCTCGGTCCGGTTCACTGTACCCAGGGAATAAATAACCATGCGGTAAATCATTATCGGACTGCTTTTAATCCTGCTCGTTTCCTGTTCAGAAGAACGTCCCTTCAACAAGGACAAAAGGCATCCCGAACAGTACCCGTTCCTTCATCACTCGCCTCTCAAGCCGCAAAGCCAGCAGAAGGAAGGGTGAACAATAAAACGCCACAGCCAATCCCGTTCAAACGGGGCTCATACGAACATTGTAAACAATACAAAGAACACAAGACCCGACTGGATTCTTGTGTTCACAGTTTTTCCAATCACTAATAAATCGTATTCGTTGGTAAAATGTGCTGGTTTGGGAGATAACGTTTTTTTTCGCATGATCGGCCAGGGTAAAAGGTTCCTGGAAGAAGTGGAGAAGGAAATGGTATGAAATCTAGGCCTGGAATAAACTGTTATTTGCGAATAGGTCCTGAAGCAACCGAGGTTTAATCGCGTTATATGTTGCTCTTGCCAACGACGTTTTCAACCTCTTCTTCGCTTCTTGTTTAGGGCTTGTTGAAATTTATGTAAGGAGGCTTTAGATTGATGAATTTGGTTGTAATCAGAATAAAAAAGATCTTATTCGATAGGTCTATCACCATAGCCAAGGATGTTTAAAGCAGTCCTCCGCAACATCAATTCTTCGATCTTCCATATAATCCCGACATTCTACAGATCGACTATCCCCAATTCTATCTTCTGGAGGCATTAACGATTGTGTCCAAAAATAGCCGTTCGAATCTTTCATACCTATATTCAAAGCTGGAAGGTATTTATGCTTTTTATGATAAAGTACGACTAAATAGAATTGCTCACTCACTCGAATTTTATGTTCTAAAGATACTGAATAATGCAAGCATTTCGATTTCATCAAATCATTAGCCAAATATTCACCAAACAATGAAAAACGACGTTTGTCTTCGCACATCAAAGTAATGACCGATATATCCGTTTTTCCCACATTTTCCAGCCTATAACATGTACAAAATCTTTCTTCGGCATTGAATTCCTCTGGGGCATAATTCGCATAAACAAAATTTTGTTCTACAGAAGCTTCAAACTTAGCAACAACGATCTTCACCACCTCACAATCGATGGCTATAACGACATTCGACTCTTCATTATAACATTCAATAATTTTAAACTCTGGTCTTTTTTCAAAACGATCCTGTAGCTCCTTTTCCTGTTCTTTTTTATCCTCCCGGCGTTCCTTACGTTTATCATTTAGATAGTTAAACGCACAAGAAATTACGCCTCCTGCAATCGCACCGGAAACCGCACCAATAATACCCGATATTGCTTCTGCTTGCATATTCAAAACATCCCTTCTAAATATAATTTTCCCGCTCCAATAATCAAAAAGAGCAGAGGTCGACCCACTTATTTCTCAACTTTTTCCCACTCTGTTTTGTCGATTTTTGATGGGGTAGGATTTTTCTCTGGATGGGTATGCCATTCACCCAAATAGCCGGTTTTACCTTTGGTTCGTTTTACTATGGCCTTCCATACTTTCAAATGATTCTCATCATAACGAATAAACTCAAATCGTTTTCTTTTGTCATTTTTATAAGCATTGGTTGAGAATGTTACCATCAAGTCATTTCCTTGAATACAACCTAAAAGAATTCCCCCATTCTCACTTTCCCGCATCGCAACTTGTTGTTTTTGTCCAATTCTCTTAATCATCCATTTAGAGAAATGGACTCTATGTTCAATTTCATTCTCATCCTTCAATATCAAATGAGAATCTATGATATTCTGCAAATCAAACATGATCCATCCTTCGGAACCTCAACTCGCTCCATGGGCCCCCAAACATTATCATCGCATTTCTGATACCAAAAGATCGTTTCATCCCCGGTATCTTTCTTCAGTGCCTTAAATAAGGCTGTCATTACCAAATTAGCAGCAGATATAGAGGCCGTAATTGGAAATGGAATATATACTGAATTACAGGAATCAAAGATATATTGGTCTTCTTTCAACTTAGGCAAAAAAGCTCCGTTTTTAACATATTCGTTTACACACTGCAAGCAGGCTTTCTGTTGCTTTTTTTGTACAGAAGCACAAACAGCTTGGCTTTGGCCATATATGTAACCACAAACATACAATGGCATTTTAGATACTTTCATAAGACGCCGATTCAAATAATTTGAAAGAGCCTCATCCCCAGTTGTGTCTATAATGATATCAAAGGGTAATTCTTGCTCTTCGCCAAATGCATCTTGAAAAGACTTCGTTATGGCTTCTATTTTGAGGTTAAGATTTTGAGCAATTAGGGCCTCTTTCATGGCTTTAGCTTTGTTTTTTCCTGTAACAGAAAAGCCTAAATAGTGCCGACTAAAATTTTCTTCTTTATAAATGTCTGAATCCATCAATGTCAATGTTTGACCAAAACCAGCCCCTGATTTCACCAACATCGCCAATAAATTACTGCCAAGAGTTCCGCAGCCTACGACCAGAATTTTCTTATTCTGTAATGGAGCTATTTTATCCATGGACGCATTCCTCGAAAAAAGTTTTTTCTGTCTGTCTTTTACAAACGACAAACAACTGATGTCGTCTTTATCCGATGGAGACACTATCATTCCCAACAAGCAATCATCTTTTTTAAAGACTAGACCAAATTGATTTTTAGCAAAACAATTCTGAAGCACGAGCTTCTTTAGTTTTCGGAAATTCCGTTTTCCGAGAGCCATTTCTCCAAAAGCTATTATATCTTCTTTTTTCGTAAAAGGGTATTCCAGCTCGGAAAAATCAATGTTATGAAATATCGAAAAGATGGAGCTGTTCAACACTATTTTGGTAGATAAAAAATCCTTACTATAGGTAATCAACGCAAAGCCATTCTTTCGGATCTGTAGCTCAGGCCCCTTTTCATTATCCCAGTACGAAGCAATCTCTCTCGTAAATTGTTCTGCATACTCCTTTTTCGGTGCATCCAGCACTGAATTTTTCACCTGGTCCAATACAAATCGAATCATACCAAAAGGATTCAAAGCATCAAAAACAATACTCCTCTTTTGGGCATAACAAATCGTAGCATCTTTGTCGATGTGAGGAACTTTCCTATAAAGCCCGTTCATTTTGGCGTCTTTAAATTTCACTACAGGAAATTCGATGCAGGCCTTGCTTTCAAAAATCAAAGATATATTAACACGGCCAAAATTTTTCGTGACAACGGAACCATCAAATTCAAGAGAATCGCTCCCGCCACTTGCATAAAAATTGCAAGCAGCAAGAGCATCCACCAACCCCTCCCAAGCAAAGTCCATATCATCCCGCCCTTGTTGTACGAGGCGGTTCTCTGAAATTCGGCGTACTGACATCAGAAAGGATCGGGAAACGGCCCCCAAGATGAGATTGCGCCATCACACAAACATCCGTCAAAGATGCCCAACTATTTACAATAGCCGAACGAAACCCTCTTGCATACTGTTGAAGCTTTTGGAACTCTTGCTCCGGGCACTTAATTGTGTCGTTAGAATCAGCCGGATTTTCAACACTCACCA
>JALNVO010000110.1 GCA_023231365.1 Fibrobacteraceae bacterium
GAACCGGTTTCTCGTCATGAAAATTGAGCTTTTAGACGTGCCCGTTAGTAATCATGATGAAAATAGGAATTCTCTAGCAGGCGATTCATTCGCTTACTTTCCATCAAGGGTTTCCTTCTATCGATTTCTTTGGTTCAAAACCAACTAGATGGGGAATAAGGCGGTCTCGAATTGTTTTACTGAATGACCCCGCCGTAGGCTACAGAAAATTGAATACTAGAAATTAGGGCTCTTTTTCGTACACATCTTTTGCAACGGAGAGAAATGCTTCGACTACTTCGGGGTCGAAATGCGATCCCGACTCTTCTTGGATGACCTCAATTGCTTCGTCAAAGGAGATTGCTTTCTTGTAGCTTCTTGTGGAAATTAGGGCGTCGAATACGTCTGCCACGGCCATAATTCGTGCAGAGAGAGGAATTTCTTTACCTTTAAGACCTTGTGGGTAGCCTTTACCGTCCCAGCGTTCGTGGTGGTATGAGGCCATATTGATTGCTTCTGAAAGGTAATTGTCCTCTTGTGCATCTTTTGTCGTTGTGAGTACTTTTTGAAGAATTTTGCGACCTTCTGTTGTATGCGTTTTGATGATTTCGAATTCTTCAGGAGTGAGTTTGCCCGGTTTGTTCAGGATGGCATCTGGAATTTTAATTTTCCCCACGTCGTGAAGAGGTGCCGATTTGAAGAGCTTGTTCCTGAATTTCTCGGTGAGGAGCATCATATATTTTCCTTGGTTGAACAAGGAATCCGCGATAGCTCTTACATATTTGGCCGTGCGGAGAATGTGCCCGCCTGTATTTTCGTCCCGATTTTCGACCATCGATGCAAAGGTGAAGATTATCTTATCCTGCATCTCGGATATTTGCTTGGTCTGTACAATAATTTGTGCGTTCTTTTCATCCAAGGCTTTCGCATATTCGGAAAATTCGGTGGCTGTTTTTCGGATTGCCGAGTAAAGAGCCTCAATTTCATCTTCAGTATTAATATTCAGGCTGCAAAGCTCTTGTACGCTTTTTTTGCGGTCATCTTCATTGTCGTAAGCAAAATTGCTCATCGTTGTGCAGAGTCTGTGGAGTGGGAATATAATCCTGCGTTGGACATACCACACGATTGCCGCGCAAATGAGAAGAGATGCCCCAAGGAGGAGGGATATCATCTGAAGGATAAACTTATAGCGCCCAATAATGATTGTTTTAATAGGTATATCCACATCAATGTAAATGGGATAGCCATCCTGGGATTCGTTAGGAAGCGGGGTATATACGCTGAGGAGCCATCCATATTCGTCGTTAGAAACAACGGGCTCAATGGACTGCCCTTGCAGGAGGGCCGGCAGATCTTTATGGAATTCCTTATCAAAAGTCAGTACGGCACCTAAATCGTCGCCTTTCATCTCTGGCGTATCCAAGTCAAAAATGACGTGAACTCCGTCTGGACGGATTTGATACAAGCAGATGTATTCGATGACTTCAGACCCGTTTCTGATGTCGTATAATTTTTTTTCTAGTTCGTAATAATGCTCGTCCTTCTTTCCTGTTTTGAGGTATGTTTCGGGAGATTCCCCTTCAAATATGGATTCCGCCCAATTGGACGCTATTTTGGCTGTTTCAATGAATTGCCTGTCTACATTTTTTTTGTAGGCGGAGAATGTGACAAGGGTCGCGATAAGAATGAGGACGAATGAAGCAAAAATGATAGTAAGGATAGTCTTGTTCCGGAGTGAAAAAAGGCGGTGGACTATTTCTTTGCGTTTTTCCTCTTTGATGTCTTGAAAGCTCGCTGCATCTTCTTTCAAAAACAGATAACCATGAGGCATAGCTGAAAGAATTTTTTTGGGGAGAACCTTAAATATGCCGAATACGGCGAGTACGGAAATTATTTTATCAGGAATATCTATGGCGATATCCGCTAAAAGCTGGGAAAAGAAAAGTCCTAGCGGGGTGTTTGCGTTGATGGCTTGTGCGTAAGGTGCAGAGATGCCTTCTCCGATACCTTGTCCATAAATGAGATAGGTAAGTATGGAACCGAGTACTCCGCCTATGAATGCGAATGGAAATGCGCTTAGGAGCGTGCGACCGAGGTGCAGAAAGGTTCCATAAAAAGAAAATTCTGTGGCAAGTATTGCTATGAGAACGCTTAGAATGCCGTAATAAAGGGTTATCGGGTCTCCGATGGAATTGACCGCGTTTGAAAAAAAGCCAACGAGCATGCCGGGTAAGAATCCGCCCAGGGAGGCTGCAATAAGTGTTCCTATGGAATCAAAAAAAAAGGGTATATGTAAAGTAAGCGCTATTTGAGCACCTAAAAAATTGATCAAAAGGCTTGCTGCGATGAGAGCCCCGACCTGCCAGGTAAAAAGCTTTTCTTTTCCCATTCTCTTAAAGATAATTTAAAAAATAGACGTTTTAAATTTTTTACAAAATTTCATAAACGGAACGCTTTGTTTCTATTCTTCTTGTCGGCGTTTAATGATTCCACCCAGTTTTGCCATTTTTTCTTCGAAATTTTCATATCCGCGGTCCAAATGGTAAATGCGGCTGATGGTGGTTTCTCCTTCGGCTACGAGACCTGCAAGGACGAGTGCTGCTGCTGCCCTTAAATCCGAAGCCATCACCGGCGCTCCTTGGAGTTTTTTCCCGCCCTTGATTGTTGCTGTATTGCTTTCGAGCGAAATGTCCGCTCCGAGGCGGTTGAGCTCTGCGACGTGCGTGAAACGGTCCGTGTAGACTGTATCCTTGATTTTGCTTTCTCCGGGCACGCTGGTGAGTACGGCCATCAGTGGGGCTTGGAGATCCGTGGCAAATCCCGGATAAGGGAGTGTTTCAACGCGGACGGGTTTCAGTTCTTTTCCGGTGGCATCGACTTCGGCCCAGTCTTTTCCCGTTGTAACAGATGCGCCCATTTCCTCGAAAACGTCGAGGAGCGCCTTGATGTGCAAGGGCTCAATGTGAGTCGTTTTTATCTTTCCCCGGGTGATGACTGCTCCGCAAAGGAAACTGCCGGCTTCGATGCGGTCCGGGATGGTGATGCTTGTTCCGGGATGCAATTTTTCTACGCCGTGAACGGTAAGTGTCCGGGTTCCGCGCCCTTCGATTTTTGCTCCCATCGAGAGTAGGCAGTCGATAAGGGAATCTATTTCGGGTTCTTGCGCCGCATTTTCCAGTATGGAGGTCCCCTCGGCAAGTGTTGCAGCCATCAGCACGTTCACTGTTGCTCCGACGCTTGAAATCGGGAATCGGAAGTTGCCGCCGGGAAGTCTTTTTTCGGATGTTGCTTCTACGTAGCCGTGGGTGACGTCGACTTTGGCTCCTAGAGCTTCTAGTCCTCTGAGATGAAGGTCCACGGGCCTTGGACCCCAGGCGCAGCCTCCGGGTAGTGATACTCTGCAACGTCCGAATCTTGCGACGAGAGGGCCTAGCACGTAGAAACTTGCGCGCATGGTTTTGACGAGCTCGTAGGGTGCTTCCAAATGGTTTGCGCCGTGCGTATCAATGTGGAATTCGTGGCTTTCCCCGTCGATTTTGCATCCGATGATGCGGAGAACGTCCGACATCGTTTTGGTGTCCCTTAAGTAAGGGACGTTGGTTATTTTTGTAACTCCATCGGCGAGAAGCGCTGCCGCCATTGTAGCAAGCACCGCATTCTTCGCTCCGGAAATTTCGACTTCTCCAAAGAGCGGGCGGTTTAATGCGGAAACGGAAAAAAAGTCCATATAGGAATCCTTATTTGGCGGAATCGCTTTTCGGAGCGTGGATGACTCGAGTACGCGCAAAGAAATCGTGCAACGCCCGCTTTTGCGGGTCTATAGCTGCAAGGATGTATCCGATTCCGTAAAAGATTAAAGTCGCTTCTGTGAGCAAGCTGAATGCATAACGCCGGATGGCTCCGGCAATACCCAAGCTGGAACCATCCGCATTTTCAATTTTGATGTGGAAGAGTAGCTTGCCAGGAGTTCCTGAGAAGCGTGCGTTGAAGAAAATGAAATAGATTGTCTGCAGGACGAACCACAGGAGTACCAGTATGTGCATTCCTGGAATATTGAAAAAATTTCCGGTCATTTCTGTAGAGAGCGGGGATTCATAGTATTTCTGCACAAAGTCAGAACTCGCCTGGGTAATGAGATCCAAGTTCACAAAGGAAAATGCCCCTAGAATGCGCGAACCTATTTCCCAGAGGATAGCGATAATAAAGAAGTCGATGATAATGGCCGCGGCGCGGATGAAAAAACCTGCATAGAATTTCGTTTCTTTCGTGCGCTCTTTGAGCAAAGCTTCTACGGTCGATTTTAAAATTTCTTCATCGTTCTTTTGCTTTTCTTCTTCCTTGGAAAGAGCTTCTTTCCAAGGAATCCAACTGTCTAGGCCCTTGTGCCAGACAAGGGTCTCGTTTGAAATTTTTCCTTCAGTTTGCAGAGCCTTTAACTCTTCAGTGTCCAAAGGGCCTTGGCGTCTGTCGCCGGAAAGAATGCTTTCATCAATGTAAAACCAATTCATAGATTGCCCACAAATCTACAAAAATGCTAACTTGCGCATTATGAGCAGTTTTAAAATTGGGCAACGTTATATCAGCGAACAAGAACCTGAACTGGGTGTCGGCAGAGTCCGCCTTGTAGAATTCAAAAATGTCTCATTGGAATTTCCGGCAGTGAGCCAGACCCGGATTTACAGGACTACTTCCGCGCCGCTCAAACGCTACCTTTTGACGGTTGGCGAAAATGCCAAAAATGAAAAGGGAATTTCCTTTGCTATTGAAAACGTGAAAATGGTAGATGATCTTGCCGTCTATTGCGGACGCGGTGGTCGGGAAATGAAAGAAGCGGACTTGCAGCCGAAGGCCACGCCTCGTGTTATCGATATTTTTTCTTCGCTTATCCGCGGTCGCACTGTGGACAATAAGGAATTCCGCCGGCGTGAAATCGCCAATGAACTTTCTTGTGAATGGCAGGGCTCTCCTGTGCGCGGTATGATCGGACCGAGGGTGAATCTCATCCCGCATCAGTATTACCTTTGCCGCCGTGCTTGCAGCGGTAGTATCCTTCCCCGTTTAATGCTTTCGGATGAAGTGGGGCTTGGCAAGACGATTGAAGCCGGTATGATTTGGCATGCGCTCCACAGTACGGGCCGGGTAGTCCGCACTTTGATTCTCGTTCCGGAATCGCTGAAACATCAGTGGATGGCGGAAATGATGCGCCGGTTCAATCACGTATTTACTTTAGTGGATGAAGGATATACCCGCGCTCTTATTACGAGCAACGGCGATAATGGCGAAGTGCCGAATCCGTTTATGCAGGAGAACGACATTATTTGTACGGTTGAATTTTTGATGAGCCAGCCCGCGCTCACGCAGGACTTCTTGAATGCAACGTGGGATTTGACGGTTGTCGATGAAGCTCATCATCTTGTGTGCGAAGACGGCTTCACGAGCAAGGAATATCTTCTTGTAAATTCCATCACGTCCCGCACTAAAGGACTACTCCTGTTGACAGGGACTCCGCTGCAACTGCACCCGGAATCGCATTTCAACCGTTTGCGGATGCTTGATCCGGCGCATTTTACGGATTTTGACGAGTTCCTGAAGAATGAGGAGTCTTATCGCAAAATTGCCCAGGATCTTTCCAAACTTCCTACTGACAGCGAAGAACCAATGTCGTGGGAAGCTTTGAACGCCGTCTTGCCCAAGAATTCTCCGATTCGCGCTTGGCTTGAAAAGGAAAATTCCCGCGAGATGACTGCTGGAGAGTGGATCCGCCGCATTGTCGACGCCCTGGGTACGGGTTCTGTCGTTTTCCGCAATACTCGTCGCGGTGTTGGTGGTTTTCCCAAGCGCTCGCTGGATGCGGTTGAAATTAAAGCGGAAGAGGAATATCGCAAGTATGTGGCTGCGGCTGTCGCCAAGGATCCGGATCATTCCATCGATATTCAAGAAAATGGACTTCTCGCTACGGATTATCGGGATGGTTGGGTACTGGATGAACGCATTCTCTGGTTGAATGATTTTTTGAATGACCACAAAGATGACAAGGTGCTTCTCATTTGCGAAGACTTGCATGTGGTGAAAGCATTGGCACATGTGCTAACTGAAATTGATGGTGAAAATTCATTTGTAATGTTCCACGAAGAGATGACTATTCTGGAACGCGATAAGGCTTCGGCCCGTTTTGCAGATGAAAAGGGTCCGATGCTCCTTATTGCTTCGGAGATCGGTTCAGAGGGGCGCAATTTCCAGTTTAGCCATAATTTGATTCTGTTTGACTTGCCTTTAGATGCGGCTCTTGTAGAACAGCGCATCGGCCGCCTAGATCGCATTGGCCAGAACAAGGAAATCAAAATTCATGTCCCATATGTGAAAGGCAGTGCGCAGGAAGTCATGTTCCATTGGTACAATGAAGGCTTGGATGCGTTCGGCGCACCTTTAATGAGCGGTGGGGAACTCTTCCTCAAATATACGGATTCCTTGATTGAAGCTTTGGACGACCCCAAGAAGTATCTCAAGCCCTTTATGGAAAAGGTAATACCCTTGGTTGCAAAGGATAGTGCCGCTCTCCGCAAGAATATTGAAAAGGGCCGTGACAAACTCTTGGAATTTAATTCTCGCGATCCTCTGGTATCCAAGGAAATTACGGACGAGATCAAGAGAGTCGATGCCGATGAACGCTTGAAGAATTTGATGATAGAAACACTGACTGCTTCTGGAGTCGAAGTGGAAAAGGGCTTTGTTCCGACAAGTCTCGTTTTTACTGCCGGACCTCAAGTAGAAGTGGGTTCCATTCCTGGAATGCCTACGAGTTCTATGCTTACCCTTTCGGCGTCTTCTACAGAAGAAGGCGAAGAGGAAAAGTCGAATGGCGGCGCTGGAGCCCTTACCGGGACGTTTGACCGCACAGAGGCGATGGCCCATGATGAGATTGCTTTCCTCAGCTTTGAACATCCGCTAGCTCAGGGAGTCATTGATTTGGCGACGGCTTCTGGTAAGGGTTTGGATGCTTGCGTTATTTGGGATAATTCGGGATCCAAGGAACTCATTATGCAATACAATTTCATTGTAGAGCCCTCGCTTCCTCTCGCTTGGGGCTTATCTGATATCGCAGGGCCTAAACTTGTGCGTATTCTAATTGATTCTCAAGGTAACGATTGTTCTTCTATGGTTGCAAAAATGGATGCCGGCAAGGTGAGGGATACGCTCGTGCCGCAAAAGATTCCTGTGGTTACAGAAAAGCTCCGTTATTTTGCAAGTACGGGCCTTGCTCTCGCAAAGCGGATCGCTTCTAAGCAAATGGAGGAAATCGCGGCGGTTTCTGCGGAAAAAGTGGAAGAGCGCGCTGAACAGGAATATCAACGTGCGAATCATTTGCTCACGTTGCGAGGCAAGGCTGCGAATAGTGCGTTCCTTGCAGAACTCCGCAAGAATGTTCAGGAGCATAAGAGAACAGCCCTTCAGCCTCAAATCCGATTGGATGCAATCCGTCTATTAGTTTGTAGGTAATATCGTGAGCGAATTACGCAAGAATATCCTCGGCGAAGCCCGCCGCATCGTTATCAAGATAGGTTCCCGCATCCTCGTGGATTCCTCAAAAGGCGGTGTTCGCTCGCATTACATACAAAAGTTTGCCCATTCCGTGGCAATGCTTGTTGCGCAAGGCAAGGAAGTTGTCTTGGTTACGAGCGGGGCTGTCGGAACGGGCATGTCCATTTTGGGCTATGCTCAAAAGCCGTCAGTCCTTGCGGAAAAACAGGCCTGTGCTGCCGTGGGCCAGATTGATCTTATGTACGTTTACCGAGAAATGTTCCTTGCGGAAAATTTGGCAGTGGGACAAATTCTCCTTTCTGCGGACGATTTCCGCGATCGCAACCGCTACAAGAATTTGCAGAACACGCTTCATGTAATGATTTCGAAGAAGATCGTTCCGATTATCAATGAGAACGATTCTTTAGCGGTAAAGGAACTTAAAATCGGCGACAATGATAAGCTTTCGAGCGATGTTGCCTTGTTCTTTGACGCGGACTTGCTTTTGATCTTTACGGATGAAGATGGACTTTTTGACGACAATCCCAAGAAAAATCCGAAAGCGAGGCTCCTTCGCTTTGTCCCGGAGATTACTTCCGAAGTAATGGCTCTTGCGGGTAAGCCTGGCGAAGCCGGCTCTGCAGTAAGTACTGGAGGAATGCGTTCCAAGCTGGAAGCGATACGCGCCGTGGTCAAGAGCGGCTGTAACGCGTTTCTCGCCAATGGGATGAAAGTCCTCCCGGATGAAATTATTTTGGGCGATGCTATGGGTACGCTTTTTATCGGGGACAAGAAAAAACTCGGGAGCCGTAGCCGTTGGCTTTCATTTGTAAGTACTCCGCGCGGAAGCGTTGTGGTAGATTCTGGCTGCATACTTGCGCTTCGCAAAAAGCATTCAAGTCTTCTCCCTGTGGGAGTTATTTCTATTCGCAAGCATTTCAGCGAAGGAGACTTGATAGAAGTTCTTTCGGAAAAAGGAGAGTGCGTTGCGAGAGGAACGTCGCAATTCGACAGTGCCAATTTAAAACTCGTACTCCGCAAAAAAACTTCTCAGGTCCGCAACATTTTAGGTGAGAAAGCTCCTGAAGAGGTCATTCATAAAAATAATCTGGTTGTTTTCTAAATTTTATTTTGAACCAAAAGAGTGAGAAGGGAAACCGCTAAGAAAGCATCCCTGATAAAGGTTTAGGAAATATGGATACCTCTAAAAATTCATTTTTATGACCAGAAGCCGGTTCCCTCTAGGGAACGTCAGGGTTCGAAGAGCCGGACTCTGGGCCGGCCCCGCAGGGGTGAGGAAGGAACAACGTGACACCGCAACAACGAGAAGCCGGTTCCCTCTAGGGAACGTCAGGATTCGAAGAGCCGGACTCTAGGCCGGCC
>JALNVO010000111.1 GCA_023231365.1 Fibrobacteraceae bacterium
AAAAACTCAATTTTCATGAAGAGAAGCCGGTTCCCTTCAGGGAACATCAGGATTCGAAGAGCCGGACTCTAGGCCGGCCCCGTAGGGGTGAGGATGGAACATCGTGACACCGCAACAATTTATCAATAACACTTCGCACTGGTGGACTAAAGTACCTGTTGCCGAGCCTCAGCAATGGCAAAGCAAGCTTTGCCGCTGTGTTCGGCTTTTGCAACAGTCGTCTCTCAAAGTGGCGAATACATCCAGTATTAGCCACTTTTCGTTCCTGCCATTGCTCCCACAAGGGGATCATTCTCACTAAGCGCTAAAGCGCAAGTGTTCATGTTTCGGTTCTTGATAAATTGACGATGTTATCGTCCGCAGCTGCATCTCGGCAATAAAGACAAGTAAGCTTGCCTTTGCTGCGCTCGATTTGCATGCGGTTCACTTAACCAAAGCAATTTTTAGAGATACCCATAAGTTATCAAAAAGCGAGAATGGCCACTAATTCATAATGGCCGGGCTCTGCTGTTTCAAACAAAGTAAACGCATCGGGTTCCCACCCGTACACGTCCATCGTCAAAGATTCGGCAATGATATTTTCTGCCCGTTCAATATCTTCCCAGTACACTTCACCGGGAGATCGGTAATAGCGGAGCATCCCCAAAGCCCTCGTACACTCCGGAAAGTTATCGACAAGCGCATAGGCGCATTTTTCAAAAGAAGATTCGGAAATTTTCACGACCTTGTAGAGTCTTCGGGGAGCGAGGAACTCCCGAAGATCTTGCAAGTTCGGAACAATACGGGCGCCTTCGCCGAAAAAAGCCATCAATTCCATAAAGACCGCCGACTCCCTCTTGAGAAGCGGCGACCTTAAACGGATGAAACTTTCGATATCTCCGGCCAAAGACTACCGTTAAATTAGGCTTGATGGTGCTTGAAATACCAACGAATGAGGCTGTTCGTACTCGAGTCATGCTTGAGCTCGACCTTCGGATCCTTCTCGCCCTTTTCAAGTTCGGGAAGGATGGTCTTTGCAAGCTGCTTGCCGAGTTCAACGCCCCATTGATCGAAACTGTTGATATTCCAGATCACGCCTTGGACGAAGATCTTGTGTTCATAAAGAGCTATCAAAGATCCGAGAGTCTTCGGATCGATCGTATCCACAAAAATGCTGTTCGTGGGCTTGTTGCCTTCGAATACCTTGTGCGGAGCAATCATCTTGATTTCTTCATCGCTCTTGCCGGCCTTCTTCAATTCCTCAGTCGCTTCGGCGAGGGTCTTGCCGTTCATCAAAGCTTCCGGCTGAGCAAAGAAGTTGGAGAGGAGTTTGCGATGATGGTCGCTCACCTTGTTGAGGGAATTTGCCGGAGCAATGAAATCGCATGGAATGAGCTTCGTTCCCTGATGGATCAGCTGATAGAAAGCATGCTGTCCGTTCGTACCCGGTTCGCCCCAGAGAATAGGGCCCGTCTGGTAATCGACGCGATTGGAATCGCGGTCAACAGTCTTGCCGTTCGATTCCATATCGGCCTGCTGGAAATAGGCCGAGAAGCGGTGCATATATTGATCGTACGGAAGCATCGCATAAGACTGAGCTCCCATGAAATCATTGTACCATACACCTATGAGGGCGAGAATAACAGGGAGGTTCTTCTCCACCGGAGAAGTCTTGAAATGTTCGTCCATTTCATAAGCCCCCTGATGCAGGAGCATATAATTGTCAAAGCCAATGCGGAGAGCAATGGAAAGGCCGATTGCAGACCAAAGGGAATAGCGACCGCCGACCCAATCCCAGAAGGCGAACATATTCGCGGTATCGATGCCAAATTCAGAAACAGCAACCGCATTCGTGGAAAGAGCCACAAAATGCTTTGCAATGGACTTTACATCGCCATTAAAGGCAGCAAGGACGGCAGCCTTTGCCGTATTGGCGTTCGTCATCGTTTCCAAAGTCGTAAAGGTCTTGGAAGCCACAATGAAAAGAGTCTCTTCGATATTCACCTTGCGGAGAGTCTCTGCAATATGCGTACCATCGACATTAGATACAAAATAAACTTCAGGAGATTCAGCAGAAGCATAATGGCGGAGAGCTTCCGTCACCATCACTGGGCCGAGATCGGAACCGCCGATACCGATGTTCACCACATAGCGGATCTTCTTGCCGGAGAATCCGAGCCACTTACCGGAGCGGACAAGGTCCGTAAATTTCTTCATGTGGTCTAGCACGGCGCGGACTTCGGGCATTACGTCCTTGCCACCGACGCAAATCGGATTATTACCCTTGTAGCGGAGAGCCGTATGGAGCACGGCGCGCTTTTCGGTGATATTGATCTTTTCACCGGAGAAGAAGCTTTTGCGCATATCGTCAAACTTGGCAAACGGAAGAAGAGCGCGGAGCTTAGCCATCGCATCGTCATCGATCAAGTTCTTGGAATAATCGAGAAAAATGCCGCAGGCTTCTGCGCTGAACTTGTCTGCGCGGGAAGGATCCTTGGCGAACATTTCTCTCATGTTCCATTTCTTCGCCTCAAGAGCTTTTGCTTCAAGGGCTTTCCATTCTTTAGATTCGGTCAAACGGCTCATAATGTGTCCTTCTTGGAAAATTTTAAGAAAGTATAGCTTTTTTATAGATTGGCGAATTGATACCATCCACACTCTTCCCCGGAGGAAGCATCGCCAAAACATTCTCGCGCGTCATATTTGTAAAGCCCATATCCCACAACCCATAATCGCACCTCGGAAATGCGATTCAAAACAATCAACAAAGCCGGTTCCACTTTTTTCGCAACAGATGCAACAGATTCTAGAATCAATGTCCCAGACAAATCTTTTGATCGTTCATTGCCGAGCGGCGCCACTTATCCCGAGCAACCGAAAAGAGCTAAAAGAACGCTCAAAAAAAGTAAAAACCACAGAAAATCTGCGCCAACGAGTGCATTAAATTAATTTATTCACAATTATCAAAAAAAAGGAGAGGGGGGACAGGGCTCATCTTCTCCCAGATGATCTATTTCGTGTATTTCGCCTTGTATTCCTCAGCGGCCTTCTCCATGCGGTTCTGCATATCGCGAGACTCTCTCTGAATCATGGGCTTCTCCGAAGCCGCAGCAGTTGTGCTGTCTCCTGCATTCTTGAACAGGGCTGGATCTCTGATTATCAACGTAAATATCTGATATTTTCCTCCCGCCTGAGAAGGATTCTTGATCATTAAAGAAAATTGACCTTTCCCTCCTCCAGTTGAGGAGGTTATTTTATAAGTTGTAGAATCTGTCTTTTTCTGAGTCAACGCGTTGTAATTCTCTTTCCAGATTTTCTGAACCTCGCCAACATTTTTCAAATATTGCTCTTCATAGTTCCTGTCAATGGTCTCTACTGACGTCACTATTTGCGTGCGCGCGGTTTCCTCGGACAAGGAACGCGCCTCCTTCTCATCATTAGAAGTAGCAGCGCCGATGCCACACGGAATACCCTTCTTTTCCAATTCCCGCTGAATACTGTCGAGTTGATCTACAGGACTTCTGGTCACAGAATCTTTCTCTACAACTTTTTTCTGCATAACAGCAACATCTACTTTCTCACCAGAACTGGCACACCCCGCCATAAAAACGGCACAAACAAATGCAACACACATCGTCATGAATTGTTTCATAGGAACTCTCCCTATTTAATTATTTTCCGTTGAATTCGCTGTTTTTTGCCGCGAGTCGCATTCCCCGCACTTGAAGAGCAAATCACAACCGAAAAACTTGACTCCTCAACTGACAAGCGGGGGAACTCGTCAACCGAAGAAGAATTTGTCTGCCCGCCGGTTGAAGATTTTCCAGTCGAAGAGGAGGCATTAACTTCCGGTCCCGAACCGTTATTCCCGCTGTCACTATCGCAGGCCGGAAAAATAAGAGTAACAGCTGCCATACCGAATAATGTTGCACGCCGTTTCGCTTTCTGCTCCTTACCGTGAACAGGCCATATTGAAACTATCGCGACATTAAGATAGCTTTTCTAAGAAAAGCAGCAATCTATTGATTGCCTGATTTATTTCATCGCTCCCCAACTTTTCGTCCAGTTCAAATAGATCATCTTCCACAGAAGTCAAATGCAGAACAGGGACGATACTATAAGTTGGTGCACTCGGACCACACCGCGCGCTTTATCATTGCAAGGCTGCCTTTCACCCGTCACAAGGCCATCTGTCATTGCGAGGCGTGGCACACGCCGCGGCAATCCACCCCGGTTATCAATCCCTGAGACAACGAACAGAGAAAGCATGGCTCTTGCGGCCTTGGGACGCTAGCTCTGAGCTGCGCTTAGGCTCGCATCAATCCTTTAAACACCGAAGCGAGCGACCATACTTCTTATTGTCGAGGTACGTGTCCACGTGCGTGTTACCGTAGCTCATGGTCCGGTAGTATGCGCCCGTAGAAATATACTCCGTAGCCGTCCACCAAAGGCCGTAGTAGCCAACGTTGATGACGTCCGACCCGTAGTGGTCGCCACCCGGCAGAGCGGAAAAGCCATAAGCATCCGTACCGTAGCCGTCATGGTAGGCGTCGCTATACCAACCGCTCGTTGCTTTGAGATATGTTCCGGCATTGTCAGAACTGCCCACCGCATTTTCGAGCGTCGTCCATTCCGCACCCGTCGGGACGTGCCAGCCACTGGGGCACACGCCCTGTTGTGGTGTGGAGATCACCGCGCTCGCCGATGCCAACTGATAAGAACTCGCAACGTTCATCGCGGCAGTCCAGGTGTAGAGCCTGCCATACTTCGCGCAACTGTCCGCGCTGTTTTCGTAGCACCATGAATTTCCTTTAAGGTTCGGTATCGCCACGCTGTCCGCAAAATTCAGGTTCTCCGCCATCCACGTCTGCGTGCCTATCACGACCGTCTTGTAAGTCTGACTATCGCGGGTATCCGTCATCTCGCCGTAAGTGATGTTCGGATTCAAGTAATCCTCAGCAACCTTCGCGCTTGAGCTGGATGCTTCCAGCGACGAACTCAATGAAACCGTTTTCGCACTGCTGCTTGATTCACTTGCAGACGACGAAAAATCCGACGAAGAACTGAATCCCGATTGTTGCCCGCCGCTCGAAGATATCCCATCCACTTCCGTGCCGTTATTCCCGCTGTCACCGCCGCAGGCCGAAAAAATCAGGGCCACTGCCATCATACCGAATAATGCTATACGCTTTTTCATCTTCTACCTCTCACCTTGAACAGACTGTTTTAAAACCATCATACCACACAATAACACTTTTAAAGGAAACTCCCGAACAACCAATTGAATACTCTTTCCATGGCACCGAGACTTTCCCTTCAGTAAAAACAAAATGTGGCCGCACACCTAGGCAATTTTTACCCAGATTTTCTGTCAAGCCGTTCTTCCAGTCTGAAAAAAGAGCATACAGTGGAATTTTCGCAACTTGTTTTTACAAACACATGAACCCTGCGAGTTCGGACTGAGTGTACCCAAGCTCATTTCGTTCGTCTGGTCACACTCAATCTTGAAGGCAACGAACCGAATAAGCCACATCTGTTGAATCATAGATATAGCCAACTTGTTCTGAACTATAGTCTAGACCAGTAGAATACGGGTCGTAGTAGCCATCACTTACTGAGGAAGACCAGAAATTAGCACTAAGGCCTGTATAAAAGAAGGAGCCGAAGTTATTACGCTCGCCCCCCGGAAGCGCGGAGAACCCGAAAAGATCCGTACCGAGTAGCGAGTCTGTATCATTCCAGCCGTTCAGTGATTTCAGGCTCGTAGCAATACCTTCGCTTCCATTGTGGTCATCTACATAATTATAAAGTATATGCCATTCTGCTTCACTGGGCAGATGCCACCCTTCCGGACAAACTCCTTGATAGAGTCCATCGCTTAGATCATCTTTACTAAAGTACGCCGCTGTATTCCATAGGTACAGGCGACCATATTTTGCACAACTATCCGCACTATTCTCGTAGCACCAACTACTACTGTCCACCGCGTAGTTCAAATTCTGTGCAATCCAGGTCTGGGTACCGATTACGACCGTTTTGTACACCTGCCCGTCTCGTTCATCAACAAGACTGCCATAGTTAATATTCGGATTCAGATAAACCCATGCACCCGTGGATGTACTTCCATCCGCCGATGACAAAGACGCAACGCCACTCGAACTCGACAACCCCAATGACCCGGAACTAGCTCCGTTTGAGCCACTGGAACCCTGCACAGCACCGCTTGACAGCTCCGCCGCCGAGCTTGACTCCGCCACATCCGAACCCGTGGAAGTACCGGAATTGCAGGCGATAAGAGCCAAAACCGCAATCGCCGCAAAAGAAAAGCGAAAATAATCCATAACCACCTCTCAGCGATAAATATTTCTTTTGCCGGAAAGATAGCAAAGAACGTCAAAAAATAAAAACCTGATCAAATGCGTTTTGCAAAATGATAGCAATGTCTCTACTGCCCAAAACAACTGGATTGACAGTGGTGAAATAATAGGCTCCATAACAATCATCATTACCGCCGTGCTTGCAATAGCAAAACCGTAAGCATTCGAGCCATCTGTCACTGGACTTCGCCAAGAGAGAACAAAACTTTATAGTTATTATCACTAGTATCCAAAATAGATTGTTCAATCCCTTTGGAACGCTTGTAAATAATGGGCTTGATTTAAGCAACGACGAATATCAGCAGACTCGTTCCAAAAGAAAATTTTTGTCGAGAAAATTTCCCAAGTTGCATTTTCCATGCCAAGGCAAAAACAGACCTAGGTGCGCACGCAAAAAATGCGAGCGTTCAATGCTGCTAGTCCTTGACGCAACGGACGGAGAACGCGAAAGCCTTGCTGTAGCCCGTGTACACACTCGCGGTGCCGACGTACAAGTACCTGCTGTAAGCGTCGTCCGCATCGTACTCCGTGGCGCTCCAGAAGTACGCGTGGACGCCCGCGTAGAAGCTGCCATAGCTGTAGCGGTAGCCCGCAGGGAGAGCGGAGAAGCCGTAGCTGTCCGTCCCGTTGCCGCTGTCGTACCAACCGCCCGTGCTCTTGAGCTTAGTCCCCGCCGTGCCTGAACCGCCCACCCCAGTCTCAAGAGTCGTCCATTCGTCATCCGTAGGGATGTGCCACCCGCTGGGGCACACGCCCTGCTGCGGAGTCGAAATCACCGCACTCGCCGATGCCGACTGGTAGGAACTCGCAATGTTCATCGCGCCCGTCCAGGTGTAAAGCCTGCCATACTTCGCGCAAGAGTCCGCAATGTTTTCGTAGCACCACGAATTCCCCGCAAGGTTCGGCATCGCAATGCTATCCGCATAGTTCAAATTTTCCGCCATCCACGTCTGCGTCCCGATTGTCACCGTCTTGTACATCTGGCCATCGCGGCAGTCCGTCACCGTGTTCGCCCCGTAAGTGTTGCTGCAAGCGACGACCGAAGAACTGGAAGCCACAAGCGATGAACTCGATGAAACCGTTTTCGCACTGCTGCTTGATCCATTCGCAGAAGACGAAAAATCCGACGAAGAACTAGACCCCGATGAAATACCTGAACTTGAGAAATCATCACTGGAAGAAGACGTTACTTGCCCGCCGCTCGAAGATATTTCACCCGAAGACGAATTGTTACCTTCCGTTTCCGAACTGTTGTTCCCACTGTCACCATCGCATGCCGCGAGAATCAGGGCAACCGCCACCATACCAAAAAATATTATCCGTTGTTTTTGTTTCATTTGTTTTTTGCTCCTTGCCTTGAATCATCGGTTCTCTTGAAACTATCACGACCTTCAAGATAGCACTTTTAATGAGTATTTGCAAAAGGCAAGGGAAACGCATCTTCACTCGGCACGCTTGTAGAGAGAAGCACTAGATACACGTTGCTAGTTAAGATGAAAGGTGCAGATGCGGCAAGCGCATTAACAGCGTTTAAGAAGGCCTTTGATCGCAGACCTTTAGAGATCCGAAAAAGTATGACTTATGATAGGGGTAAGGAAATAGCGAAGAATCTATTTTGCGAATCCACATAGCCCATGGCAACGTGGGACAAATGAGAATACAAATGGGCTACCCTCAAAGGTGACAACCCAAGAACTTAGGCGAGTTGAAAAAGAATTAAATGAACGCCCCAGAAAAGCTCATGGTTTTTATACCGCAGGTGAAATGTATCGTTCTATATTATTGGGAAACCTGTTGCACTTGGACTTTGAAACCGGCCTTTTAAATGATAAAAGATGTTTCAAAAGCAGAATTGCCCGTAATTTTTACGGAAAATTATCGGTCCTGTTCTTTTTTTGCAAAATTTCGCTCTAAAATTTGTGATAATACAAAAAGCACCCCGAACCTAGCGTTCCTGGGTGCTTAAAGATGCAAGTCCTGATTCTTTATTTCGCGCTGTTAGTCATAAACGCCTTTTTGCCGTTTGCGCTGCGGAGCATATAGGCACCATCCTTGTAGCCGGCACGCTTCAGCACCTTGGACGCCGCGTTTCCATTGAGCGATACGGTTCCGAGCAGCTTGCCGTTCAGGTTAAATACGCGGTAAATTTCATTATCCGCAGAGTTCAGGCGCAGGCCCGCGCCGATTTTTGTCGTGCTATCCCCGAGGGAGAACCAGTCGATGTTCACGTAGCCGCCCGTGAGGAGCAGACGGATTTGGTGGCTACCTGCGGTGAGGCTTGCCGTTCCGCCATTGAATACCTCGTAGACCCTCCAGTCTTCGCCGGTCTTGGTCACTTTGATGGTGTCGCCAATGAGCTCGCCGTCAATCTGCAGACAGAAACTGCTCGAATCAGAGCCGGTCGCTGCGCTCGCCTTAATTGCGTAGTTGCCGCTTGTGGGAACGTTCACTGTGTATTCTATCCATTCACCCGCGTTGGTGTAGCCGAC
>JALNVO010000112.1 GCA_023231365.1 Fibrobacteraceae bacterium
CCAGGAACGCGGTGGAATTATCCGCCATGGCGCAAAGATGCTCTATGCCTATGCCACCTGCACCGTTCCTCTGGTAACGGTCATTATGCGCAAGGCTTACGGTGGAGCATACATCGCCATGGCTTCCAAAGATCTCGGCGGCGACGTCGTATACGCCTGGCCTACAGCGGAAATCGCAGTAATGGGCGCCGAAGGCGCAGCCAAGATCATTTATAAGAAAGAACTCGCCGCAGCCGCAGACAAGGACGCCTTGTACAAGCAGCTCGTGGACGACTACCGGGAAAGATTCTCCAAGCCTTACCAAGCAGCGGAATCGGGCATCATTACCGATGTCATCGAGCCCGCGGAGACCCGTGCTAAAGTTTCACTCGCTTTGAGGACTTTGCTCTCCAAGCGTGTAAAACGCCCAAATAAAAAACATGGATTAAGTCCGCTATGACAACAACAGTACAACAAGATAGCGTACAAACGATCGACTCGGTTCCTACCGCAGCCGTGCAAATCGAGCAAGCTCCGGAACAGGCAAAGGCGACGATCCAACCTGTTCCGTACAAACGCTTCGAAGAGCAGCTAGCGGTTCTTCCCGATTCCATCAGTACGCCTATAAAAAAACAGCTCCAGCTCATGCCCGATTCTACAGTCCTCGAGATTGAAGAAAACGGTCACGGAGCAACCATTCTCTACAAGACAAATGCCCAGGCTAGAGAAGCAAACGCCCGTCAGGACAGCCTTGCTAATTCAAATGGCGAACACGCTCTTCCGATCGCGAAGTCCCGCCTCGGAAACGAATACCTCAATGAAGAAGGAGCTCCAGAACACTTCACCATTGGCAAGCTCATCGAATTCCAAGCGACGGGCCTCATCGTAGTAATGGTAGTGATCGTCGGCCTTTGCATTCTCACCTATCTTATGAACTTCCTCCTTGCCAAATTCGTTTTGGGCAAGCTGGTCAAGCCACAAGCACCTGTAGAAGCAAAACCAGCGATTCCCGTACCGGCACCTTTGGCACCCGCCAAATGCACGCTGGATCCGAACGCACCTAGCGTTCATCCGGGATTTACCAACAAACAACTCCAAGCCTTTTTAAGCATTGCAGCCATTTCGGCTTTGGACGTTCAT
Source organism: Fibrobacteraceae bacterium (assembly GCA_023231365.1). Lineage (GTDB taxonomy): Bacteria > Fibrobacterota > Fibrobacteria > Fibrobacterales > Fibrobacteraceae > Hallerella. Next base: position 1,120 of record JALNVO010000112.1, read on the forward strand.
CCCGGTCTTACCAATGAACAGCTCGCTGTGATTTTTGCAGTCGCTGCAGCCGAAGTCCTTGGCGGTCCTTGCACTGTCGTCAAATTCAAACCACAGAATGCGACAGAATGGACTTGGACATCTCAAGGTCGTGCAGAATTAAACTCCAACGGGCTTTAAAAAAGCAAGAGGACAACTATTATGAAAAAAACAATCCGCATCAGTTTTGAAGGCAAGAGCTACGATGTTGAAGTCGAAGTTCTTAACAACAATCAAGCAGCAGTTTCCGCTCCAGCAGTCGCTACTGCATCTGCTTCCGTTGCCGCTCCGGCGGCTCAAGTTGCAGCGCAAGCTCCAGTTGCCGCTCCGACCGCAGGAGGAACTCCGGTCCCGAGCCCGATGATGGGCATCGTGTTCAAACTCAAGGTAAAAGTCGGTGAACAGGTTAAGAAGAACCAAGAAATTGCCGTCCTTGAAGCAATGAAAATGGAAACGCCGGTCGTTTCTCCAGTTGATGGAACAATCGCTTCCATTCCCGTCAAAGAACAAGAATCCGTTTCTGAAGGCCAAGTCTTGATGACTATCGCCTAAAAGGGTAAAACAAATGAGCGATATTTTAGCTTCAGTCGCATTAATGTTCGCCAACGATACTGGCTTCCATGCCATTACCGGTGGCATGATCGTGATGTGGCTCGTCAGCTTTGTGCTGATGTACTTAGCAATCGTGAAGAAGTTCGAACCGCTACTCCTTCTTCCAATTGCCTTCGGAGCACTCGCTGTCAACATTCCTTCCCGCGCCTTTTATGAAGGTGGTTGGACCATTGAAGGAATGTTCGCCCCGACAGCAGGCCTCTACTATTACATCAGCCAGGGCATCCATCTAGAACTCTTTCCTCCCCTCATCTTCCTCGGTGTTGGCGCTATGACGGACTTCGGTCCACTGATTGCAAACCCGCGGACACTCCTCCTCGGCGGCGGAGCCCAATTCGGCGTATTCGTCACGATGTTCTGCGCAGTTGCCTTTGGCGGTTTCACACTCGGTGAAGCAGCCTCCATCGGTATTATCGGCGGAGCAGACGGACCGACGTCCATCTTCACAGCGAACAAGCTCGCCCGTCATTTGATTGGCCCTATCGCTGTCGCAGCTTACACTTATATGGCCTTGGTGCCACTCATCCAGCCGCCTATTATGCGGCTTATGACAAACGCCAAGGAACGCACGATCCGTATGAAGAGCCTCCGCAAGGTTAGCAAGCTTGAACGCCTCGTATTCCCCATCATGGTTATGATCATCTGTACGCTTGTCGTTCCGGACGCTTCCGCATTGATCATTATGCTTATGCTTGGCAACATTTTCAAGGAAAGCGGCGTCGTCGAACGCTTGGTAAAGACTTCGCAGAACGAACTTATGAATATCGTCACCATCTTCCTCGGCACATCTGTCGGACTTACTATGTCTTCCGACATTTTCCTTCAGCCGCAGACATTGATGATCATTGCCATGGGCGTCGTAGCCTTCGGTTTCTCAACCTTTGGCGGACTTCTCCTCGCAAAGATCATGAACTGGTGCAGTCCCAAGAATCCGGTCAACCCGCTCATCGGCTCTGCAGGTGTTTCTGCAGTTCCTATGGCAGCCCGAGTTTCCCAAGTGGAAGGCGCCAAATACGATCCGCAGAACTTTCTCCTCATGCACGCCATGGGTCCGAATGTCGCGGGCGTTATTGGCACCGCCATCGCCGCTGGTTATATGATTTCACGGCTTTCGTAAAAAAGATAAGCTCGAACAAAAATCCTGGAAGCACAACTTGCTTCTGGGATTTTTTTTGTAGCAATAAAACAGAACCTTATTAGAATTTGCCATTCAAAGAGGCTAAGAGCGTTTCAAGCCTAGCATTGAGATAGCAAAACGTTTTCCCAACAATTACTAAGTAGTCAATGATTGCCGATCACAATTCTCAGTTCTTGCAGCCCTTTTGGGGATAATGGCTATTGAATGGAATCATCAATTTTTACCAAGAGAAGTCAACCACCGTATCCAGCAATGCATTCCGGAACCCTACTTCGCTATCGCCTGGCATTCTCACATATGAAAGACTATGAAAGGAAAAAGTTGCGCTCCGGGATTCTTCAAACAAAACGCCAATTCAGCTCCAACTGTCGCTGTCCAGTCATTTACAGCCCCAAAGCCCCCAGTATCAATCGATGACTTATGGGCACCTCTAAAAATTCATTTTCTATAAAATCAATTGCAGCACTTCGCAATAGTGCGTCCCTCAAAGTGGCGAAAAGCGCTCAAGCCGAGCTTCTCAGGTAGCGAACTCGTTCGCTATCATGACCTGAGGCCCGAAGTGGATGCCGAAGGCATCAATAACACAATTATTGACGCTTCACATCACCCTTGCGGTTCGGTCATACAACCGTTGTGCGAGACACTCATCTTGGATGGTTTTCGCCACTTCTAGCTCCTGCTCCCACAGGGATCAGAGTCACTAAGCGCTAAACCGCCGAGTGTCTCTGTTTCTTACTCGGCTTCACTCGTTTCACGGCCGCAAAGCAATTTTTCAACTTAAAATCGCCCTTTTTAATAATCCAGCAAAAATCATCCCCTCGAAATTCAAAATTGAATCAAGTCCAATGCTTACAAGCGTTCCAAAGGAATTGGCATATCTATTTTGGACACTAGTGAAAAAATATGAATATCTTGTTCATAATGAGATGTTATACTATAATTAAAAATAGGTGGTAACTGATAAAGGAGAGATATTTATATGAACTGTCAGAGGAATTTTAGCAATTCAAATTTGTATGGAATAATGTTTTTAGTTATCATATTGATTTCAATAAGTTCATGCGATAGAAATGAATCAACATCAATAGTTGATGAAAGTTCTGAATCTAAAGAGTCCACCGGAAATTCGAGCAGTTCTAGTCAAATAGACGAAAAGTATTTGATAGTTAATTCGGATACGCTATTCGACGGTGGACAAATTAATTTTTCAAGTTACAATGCAAAGATCTATTTGGAATCCGACACAAACTTCATGATGGTTTTTTCTGGATATTATTTTGGCAGCCCTTGTTCCCATGGGAATGATGATACTGTTTATGTGAATCGGACAAATTATGAATTCTGCAAAACAACAACAACCTGCGATGCGTATGATACATATTGCTTCACATTCAATTTTGAAGAAGAATCAATTGTTGCAACATGCAAAAAAACGGCACACTATGCTGATGAAACGCAAACTTGGCAGAGTTATGTTGCAGGATGTACAATTAGCCTTTGATTTTAAAATAATTGACGCATGGCATCGCTGAACCCGACAACGCGCATGTCCGCGCGCTCCCCGGCGGCAATTCGCCTAAGCCCGGAACACGCGCGGGTGCTCGGCGATGAGCTCCGATTTTTGCTCCGCTGACTAACTAGCCGCTCGCATTATGATCGAGGCGCTGAAACGCCGAGAGTCCTCTTTTTTACTCAGGTTCATTAGGAAGCGCAATCCTGTTCTTCACCCCTTCGGAGCTCGCGTTGTGATAGACTCTCTGGCATTCCTGCCTTCATTGTCTCTCGATTTCACGGCCGCAAAGCAATTTTTAAAGATGCTCCTAACTCAAAACGCATAACAGAATTGACAACTTCGGATTTTTCCCGTCTAGGGCACCTCTAATCAATTCGGTAGATTTTCACTTCTTTGAACTTATATGTACGCACTCTTTTGCCCAAATTAAATTCTAGCCGGGCAAAGAGGTCATCGGCAATCCCTGTATATTCAAATTCGTGAGATTTCCAAAGAGTATCGATAGTCAAAGTAGTTTGAAGTCCTTCTGTCGTGTATGTATTGTACGAACCCAAGCGAACAGTTATCGTGGCAACGGAATCCGCTATTGCGGTAAATACCAATTTATACTTTCTGTTTTTAAGGACCGGAATATCCTCATGGATAAGCTGAATGCTATAATCACGCGTACCACCAGAAGTCACTTTTACAGCCATTACGTTATTTGCAATAGAAGTATCAGCAAGTCCCGAAAGCTGCTGGACCAAAATCCAGTCATCAGAACTTTTAGAAAAATCACTATTGGAGACCCAATTGGAATCAACAATATCAAAAGCGGCTAAAGCTTCTTCTGCATAGGCATTCTCCGTGTCGCCGTTTGCATAATAAGCAATGCGATGCGTCGCCGAGAACGAAGAAGCAAACCGGGCCGAAAGTGAATCCCAGAGAGCCTCGTTATGGGTAGAATCAAAATACACAGTATCGCCATTTTTATCCGCCAAAGAAAGCGGAAGCCGGTTAACCCAAACAGGCACATGGAAACGGATCGTCAAATTCAAAGACTTATCAGACGCCGTATCTAAAAGGCTGTAATGATAGCGGAGTTCCAAGGAATCTAGTTTGGAAAGGGAAAATACGAAAGGAACATACGACCCATTGATTTTTATCAAGCCTTGCAAAACCGGAAAAGAGGTTATTGGTGTAAACCTAGCCCCGACTTCCTTGAGAAGTCCATCGCCATCAATTTCTACATCGCCAAGCTCTTTGAGAAGAAACTCGTCCCTAGCAGTAGAATCATCGCCAAACGCAACGGAAAGAGGTGTCCGGTCTGTGGACGCCGGCCAAAGTTCAAGCCCGTCGACAAAGTCAAACCCTACGTAGATATAATAACTGGAATATGCAGCTAGGCGAATGAGCGAAAGCTTAAGCCCATTCACCAACACAGAATCATCATCCGAAGGCATCTTAGAAAGTACGCTTAACCGGGAATAGTCCGGTTCCCCATAATCGACTATGAAAGCCGTCGAAAAAGAATGCGCCTCTACACTCGGGTTGCCAATTTCAATCCCAGAACGTTCGTTGTCCGGACTGCAGGCCGCAGTGAGTGCACACAGCGCACAAATGTAAAGTTTGGCGAAACGCATTATAATCCTCTTGTAAGAGGGAATAGCTGAATGTTCACTTGGACGACATCATCACCGGTTCCCGCATCTGAGGAAAAATCTAATAGTTCTTTTCGCATTAATTGTAAATGTTTTTTCAAAGCGGGGAAATCTTTGCGCTTTATCGCAAAAGTTACCGCCGAAACGTCCCTGTTTTGAGCAAGGACATCAGACAAGGATGCCGAAGCCAAGGAAAGCATCTGCCGATGATATTCCTTGACAAGCATATCATTTACTTCATCATCTGTGGTAATGAGGGCATCGGATTGCCGATAGCTGTTTGCCGTCCGGTCCAAAAGGCCCAAAGACGTGAGAAGTTTCAAGGATTCTGCAACAGCTGTAGGGGAGACGTTTCCCACCAAATGACGGGAAATCCATTCCGGGGCAGCACTAAATCCCTTAAGCAGAACCATCTCGCGTATGACGGAATGATACCATTCCGTAAAAATGCGGAACTGAGCCGCCTCCATCTTATGCAAGCGGGAACCCGGACTCGATTTCAAGAGCTTGGAATAATAAAGGGCTTTTTCTTTGTCACTTTTCGCCTGGTTGAAAAAAACCAGATTTTCAAAATATTCCGCACGATCCTCAGTGAGCCCCAAGCCTTCGATTATTTTAAGGACTGTATTCTTGGTAATATTCCGCTTCCCGTCCATAACGAGCTTCAAATGGGCATGGCTGGAGAGCCCGGCCTTTGCCGCAAAGTAGCGGAGACTAAATACCAAAGAAGTTTTCTTCTTGTAGGAATAATAATCGTGGAGGAATACGCGGTAATTCGTGTATTCCAAAACATCCGGAGCGGACGTTTCTTTGGCGGAAGCTTCTGCGGAATATGTTTCCTGCATAATGTATAAAATAGCTGTTTAGATACCTTTTCACAGACTAGAACGTTACTTCTCGTTTACATTCGTAACCGATCATCTCCAGAAAGCAATGAAAACCGGCAATGACTGAGAAATTTTCCATGCAAAAATTCAAAGTCCCTAAAAAAGCCTTCTTTTTGGAATCCCAAAGCCAGAGCCAAAGCAATGCTCGGCGCATTCTCTTCCGCTGCGGAAATTTCCAGCCGGTGAAGTCCCAGCTTTCGAAAAGCGTAATCCACCACCAATTGTACCGCCTCGCGTGCATATCCATTCCCTATAAATTCTTCCCCTAAAAAATAGCCGATGGATCCGGACAGATTTTTTCTATCCACCCACTGAAGGATAACTTCTCCCATCAGAGCTCCGTCTTCCAGCCGGCGGATACCGAACGCCCCTCCATTAGCCATTTCGCGCTGCATCTGGTAGGCATCAATCGATGCGCTCGCATCTTCAAGTGCCAAAAAAGATTCCACCCAAGGAAACCATCTAGAAAGATGCTCCCGGGAAGAATTAACCAAGAATAGAAGTTCCTCCGAATCTTTCAGTTCCAAAAAAGAAAGCTCCACGGAGTCTCCTTCCAAAACCTCGGGCGTCATTTCAAACAAATTCATGTTATTCAACGTCACGCACATAAAAAGCCCGCTCACATTCCTGGTCGTTCAAGGCCGAGCAAGGAACCTTTGCCGGATAATAATCGCCCGTCACCCGCGTAATATGTACAGTAGATGGATCCTTCCACTTGGAAGGGAAAGAAAGGGTGTCGGAAAGATAAATGCTATCTCCTTTAACACGGGTTCCAAGTTCATCCACATCATATAAGAAAAAGCAACCTTTGCGCTGGCAGAGCCCTGAATACTGGTAGGAAACCTCTCCGCGAATTGTGCGGCAAAAAGAAGCACTTTCCGTCTGTGCAGAGAGATTCGAGAGCCCGGCGACGGATCCTTCCGTACAAGTTTCAAAGGAGCTTCCACGGCTGCACGCGATCAAAAAGAATGCGGTTAAAGGAAAAACAAATATGAAGACTTTCATGCTCTTAAATTTAACAATAGCAGTTTAGGCCGCAAAAAAAAGCCCTGCTCTTTTGAAAAGAACAGGGTTTTAATGCGGGTGAAAGGACTTGAACCTTCATGTCCTTGCGAACACTAGAACCTGAATCTAGCGCGTATACCAATTCCGCCACACCCGCGGAAGCTTCCCAAATCTTAAAAAAACAAAGGGCTTTGTCAAGGGAGGTCAGGGCAAAGAGAAGGCATGAGAAACAAAATCTGCAATCCACGAACTTCGATTTGAAGTCCACCACGACCAGTCGTGCTCACCCTGCTCATCCACCTGAATCTGGCAGGCTTTGCTTCCTAGTTCCTTGCAAAACGCATCAATCCAAGGAAATACGTTCCGCGACGGATAAAGCCGGTCATGCCCGCCTTGGAAAAAGCGCCAAGTACCCACCTTTATTCGTGGCGATGAAGCCAAATTTTTCGCATCGGCTACGCTCGAAAGATTCGTACTCACAAGCAACCGGGAACGCACTTTTCGCCGGCCCTTGAGCGAATATCCCAATACTCCTAGACCGCCATCGGACACGCCTACAAGCGAGACTTCATCAATTTTTACTTTCCAGCGAAGAGCGAGCGAATCCAAAGCGATATCCACCGCCCGGAGAGCATCATCTGTAAGCCAATGCGTTTCACCACAAGCCGAAACGCTCATTACGGCATAATTCGCAGAAAGTTTACCCATAAAAGGAACAAGGGCCGCTCCCGCCTCATAGCCTTTGGCACATTTCAAGCTCTGCATCCCACCGTGAAACCAGACAAATACTTTGGGAACCTTCGGCGATCCTTTGTGCCAAACGGCAGATGGACTTGAAAAACTACCAGATGGAACAACTAGCGAATC
>JALNVO010000113.1 GCA_023231365.1 Fibrobacteraceae bacterium
GCAATTTGCGTAGAAATCGCCCACGACACCGAGGTCCCGCTTTCCGACTTCACCACCATTTCAGCGGATCCCGAAGACAAGTCCAGATATCCGTTTGTAGGCGAAGAAAGAGATGCTCCGTCCGAAAGCGTCAACACATCAAAATAGACTGCGGAGAGATCTTCCGATGAAGGATAATAAAGCGTCACCGTATGGGTAGAAGTATCGATAACCGTCGAATCCGCGGCGGGATCCATCACGAGCTTGAGGATATTCCCCGAAGTAGACTCCGCATAATCCGCAGAAAGCGTCCAGATGGAGTTAGTGCCGTCTTCTGCGGTAATCGTAAGCGATTTAGAGCTGGAAAGGTCCACTATGGAACCCGAAGCCGGCGAGGCCGATGCTGTAGAGGAAATTGAAAAAGCAATAGAAACATTAGCTAAAGCAGCCTTATTTGCCAAATGAAATACAACCGTCTTCTTCGAGGAATTCACAGTTGCATCGGAAATTTCTCCCGCAGCGGAAATCGATAGAAGGTCCTTGTCACTAGAAGCCGTTTCGTCTTCAGCAGCTACCTCTACCGTCACGGTCCACTTTTTTACTGTTCCGTCTTCTGCAGTCACGGTGAATGTCTTGGCGGAGCTCCAATCCGAAACGGAAGAAACACTCGGAGAGATGCCCGCCCCGAAACTCGTACTATCACTTTCCACTTTTGCAGAGGAAAGCGCAGATCCATAAGGAAGCTTTACAAGAATAGTTCCCGATGAATCCACTTTCGTCTGCTTGAATTGTTTTTCAAACGTTATGTATAAACTTGCAGAAGTATTTTTGATCCGCGAAACGGAAACTACCCATTTTTTCACGGAACTATCTTCTGCAGTGACAGTAAAAGCCGTCTTTTTGCTCCAATCCGAGATAGTCTTCGGGTCTGGAGAAACACGGGACGAAAGGGAATAAATTGCCGTATCCAATTCGGAGCTCGCAATATCTGTCGCAAGAGGCATCAAAACAAAGAGCGTATCGGCAGAAGACCCCGGAATGATGCTATCGAGCACTTCCCCCTTCAATTTAATCTGCAAATCCGTGTTGGCGTTCAGCGCTTCCGCAGAAGAGCTGCTCGCCGAAACATTACCTTCGGAACTCGATGAACTTTGCGGATCATCGGACGCAGAAGACGAGGAAAGAACTTCTCCTTCTATCTTCACTTGCAGACGCCACACGCAGCGTTTTCCGCTTTCCGAAACGACAGCCAAATAAATCTCACGGCTTGAAGGCAGCCGAATTCTAGCTCCCTCTTCCAAAGGCTTGTCCCCTAAAATCACATCTTCCGCGAGTTCTTCCCATTCAGCGGAATCGGAAGGAACGCTAGCCACCTTGCTTTTTACAAGGAAAAGATCCGAAAGCGAACTGATATCGATCGTTTCAAACGTCAAGGAATCGTAGGATCCGGAATCCTTGGGAGAAAAGGAAGCGACCAGAAGATGTTCTGTTTCATAAATCTGGATACTGCTTGTCTGATATTTAAAAGCGAGATCGTTCAACGTTTTGTAATCCGACTTTCCAAATTCGTTAAAATCGGCGGAACACGCGGCAAAAAGAACTGTGGCAAGCAAAATCAAAAAATAACGAACGCGACACATACAGATACCTCGCATCAATAAATCAGCTTCAAGTTATCCACGGTAAGCACAGCCCCTTCCGCTCCCTTATACGAAGTCGAAACGATATGCGCATAGGCCGAAGAAGCGAACATCACGTGAATGGAAGCAACCTCTTCGCTTCCCGTACCCAGCGAAAGTCCGGCAGATACCGGATAATCACCGGAAAGAAGCCCGTCCGGATCGCTTCCGTAATGCAAAGCGACAGTTTTTGTCGCTCCCGAAACGGACTCTTCATCCATAATGGAACCCGTCGCAACGACTTTATTGTCAGCACTCACTAGCATCACATAGATGAGGCTCTTCTGCGAATTCTTTGAAATATGCGAATAAGAATAACTCACAGCAAAGGAATCCGGGCGAGCCCTAAAAGATTTCCCGAATGCCATCAGGGAAGATATATCAGAATGATCCAAATCAGGTATGCCGCTCGAATAATCGGCATCATAAATACTCAATGCATTCGCACCGGAGAACGAACCCGCATAATAAAAAGCACCTGCCAACTTCTTTCCGCCGACAATACCGATCAGCGATGTAGAAACAACAGCCGTAGTAAGAGAGGCCGCCCCATCCGCAAACGAAAGATCCGCCGATGCCGTCGTCTTATAGGTAGAAAGAAGAACTTTTGTATCCGCTTCCGTCGCCATCGCATCGCTCGTAGTCGCCCAAAAGCTATCATCCCGAGCCGTAAAATCCGAGCCCGGCAACTGGTAGCCGGCCTTCATCTCGTAAATCTGGAGAACCCCCGAAGCATCCACAAATTCAAAGGATTTCCAATCCCGCAAATCATTCGCCGAATCGAGCGGGCTCACCGTCAATGCCGAAATATCCGTACCGTATGGGACTTCTACATAGATTTTCGTTCCCGAAATTGTTACTGTCCCGCCATCAAAAGCGAGATCTGAAAGATAAATGCCCAAGGGATACGTCACAAGCATCGTCCAAGAATCCGAGGAACCATCCTCCGCCGTAACGTGAAACGCATAAGTCGCCGTTCCCGAATTCAACAGATCCGAAAAAAGGAGGTCCGTCGAAAGAAGTAGATCCGAAGTCGCCCCGGAAGAAAGCGACAATCGCACCACTTGAATGGAATCCAGGGCTTTTGCGGATGAAACAGAAAATGAAACCGTATGAGCCGCAGAATCCATTGTCAATTTGGCATTGGTTCCATTCACCTTAATCTGAAGCGAGACCAAACTCTTCAGGGAAGAAAGCGCAGAGCTGCTAGAAATCTCTTCGGATGAAGACGAAACCACCGAAACGACGGACGAAGAGGAGCTCTCGGATGCCGAGGATTTTACAGAAGACGAAGACTCCTTTGAGGAGCTGGAAAGCACCGAAGAACTTGAATTTTTCGCAGATGAGGAACTCGCAGAAAAGGCCGACGTCGCAGAACTCGAAGAACTAATCGCAGAAGAAGAAACCGGAACGGATGACGAAGAAAGCGGGGAAAACGCGCTCGAAGAAGATTTTCCCAAATCCCAGCGCACAGTCAAAATTTGAACGATGACGTTTTTTGAATTCAGGAGAACCAAACGCACGGAATCCACCCCGGAAATCGCCAATACGGAACCGTTCGAAAGGGGAGATGCGGAAATCGCCGGATCTTCCGCATCGTCATCCAAAGCCAAGTACAACGCGCCATCCCCAGTCAAGGAAAGGGAATCCAGCACAAGGGAATCCATCGAAGCCGACTTCCCCGGAACAATATCAACGCCGGAATCGGAAATATCCGACGTCCAGCCTTCAAAGGAAATAAAAGCCACAGATGCACTTTTTTCGGTTGTAGGAGATGTCGAAGAATCTTTGCTGCAGGAGGCGAGCAAGAATAAGCAGATTATCGACACCAGTATCAAATGAAACCGCATAGACGCTTCCTAGAAGAAATATACCAAGGAGAATTGCAGTGCAAGCAAATTAATCTTAAAATTGATGACGTTATAATCAAACTTGCTCTTCTTATCGCCATTTTCATTAATGCGCGAAATATTTGAGCTCAGTCCCAGAAGCCCTACGGACGTTTCAAACGCAAGCCCGCTATAGACAAAAATACTCACGCCGGGATTGAGCCCGAACGTAAACGAATAATTCTGTGAAGTCGTCTTCGTCAGATCTTCGCCATCATCCACCTGAGAAATGCCTGAACTATATTCAAACTTGAACGCGGTCTCGTTGAAAAAATAAATCAGGCGGCTGTCCATGATCTTCAGATAATTGCGGATAAACGGCTGTACGAAAAAACCATTGCTCAAGTACTTGCGCTTTTGCGACTCATCCATCAGATCCTTCAGCATCGCAAAATCAACTGTATATTTCGTCCTGTCATAACCGGCCCTCAAGCCAACAGCAACGGCATCCTTAAAAAAGTAACCGCCGAAAGCTTCTACAGACAAAATATAACCGTCTAACTCATACAAGTCTCCGATCATCACATTCAAATTATCCGCATCCGCCTGCACAAGTGAAACCGTCGCACCGCCAAAAACGTGCCGATGGGCCACATTTTCATCCGGAGCAATTTTGGGAAGCATTTCAAAGATTCCGCTCGCAACGGAAGAAGACGATTCTAGTGAAGAAGAAACCGATTTAAAATCCGCGACTTTAGAAGAAGAGCTTTGGAGGACATAGGCCACAGAAGAAGAACTTTCAAAATTTTCACCAAAAGATAACGTAACGGCAACAAAAAGGAAAAGAAAAAAGGCCGACAATTTCATAGAACAAAAATAGTAAAAGCCCAAAATCATTGCAAGAAATGTCATGGAGAATGGGCAAAACATACCAATTATCCCCCTCCCAAACAACTTTCTGTGCAATGCGGCAAAAATTAGCAGGATGGAACGCACAAATTAAAAAACTCCCGCAGAAAATCCGCGAGAGTTATTTTGTAAAATAAGCCGAAGTAATCACTTGAAAAGCAGCGAGCCGATCACAAGCCCCAAAGCCATACAAACATACAGCGATGAAGCGCGCAAAACGGTGGCGCAAAGCTTATCAAACGTTTTACTTGTCGGTGAGAATCGCAACGCCAGGAAGGACCTTGCCTTCGAGGAGTTCGAGCGAAGCTCCACCACCCGTAGAAGTGTGGGTCACCTTCTTGTCGGCGCCATACTTCTTAGCAGCTGTAGCCGTATCGCCGCCGCCGATCACGGTAATGGCACCGGACTGCGTCGCTTCAACGATGGCATCGGCCATCGCCTTCGTCGCCTTCTCAAAAGCCGGAAATTCGAACACACCGGCAGGGCCGTTCCAGACAATTGTCTTAGCAGATTTAATCGCATCTACAAAAAGCTTCGTAGACTTCGGACCGACATCAAGGCCCATCCAATCCGCCGGAATGCCGCTCTTGTCGTCGCATTCCTTCGTTTGAGCCGCGGCATCAAACTTGTCGGCGGCAATGTAGTCCACCGGAAGAATGATTTTCTTGCCGTTCTTCTTAGCCTTTTCCATCAGTTCAGGAACGATCTTTGCACCCTCTTCGTCATAAAGGGACTTGCCGATCTCAACGCCGTCGATCACCTTCTTGAAGGTGAACGCCATGCCGCCGCCGATGATGATCTCGTCGGCCTTGTCAAGCAAATTGTTGATGAGCTGAATCTTGTCGGCGACCTTCGCGCCGCCGAGAATCGCGAGGAACGGACGCGGAGGATTGTTCAGCACGCGGTCGAACGCCTTGAGTTCCTTCATCATCAGGAAGCCGGCCGCCTTCTCTGGAAGATTTACACCAGTCATAGAAGAATGGTCGCGGTGTGCCGTGCCAAAAGCATCGTTCACGTAAACATCGGCGAGCTTGGTCAAGGAAGCGCGGAACGCCTTCACCTTTTCCTTGTCAGCCTTGATCTTGGTTTCAGTACCGTCCGCATTCTTGATCTTGGACTTGCCTTCCTCTTCGATGTGGAAGCGGAGATTTTCGAGCAGGATGATGTCACCCGGCTTCGCCTTGGCGCATTCCGCCTCGACTTCCGGACCCACGCAATCCTTGAGGAACTTGACCGGGCGCTTGATGAGCTCTTCGAGCTTCTTCGCCACCGGAGCGAGGGAATACTTCGCGTTCACGGAACCGTTCGGACGGCCGAGATGGCTAGCGAGAACCACGGACGCGCCCTTGTCGAGAGCATACTGGATAGTCGGAAGGGCCGCTTCAATGCGCTTCGTATTCGTGATAGCGCCAGTCACCTTGTCCTGCGGAACGTTAAAATCAACGCGGATAAAAACGCGTTTGCCCTTGAGATCGAGATCTTCAATGGAAAGTTTAGCCATTCTATTAGCCTTTGGTTGAAGTGAAACTTACGGCAGTGAATTTAGCAAAAAACAGCGAAACAGGCGCAAGAAAGAGAATGAAATGCAGCGTGAGCCCGCGCGCGGTGTGGTCCGAGCGCACCAAAAAAAGCAAATCATTCTTATCGTTCTCTCCCAATACAAGCAAGGATAAATGGCAGTTTGGGAATTCAAATGGCGCTTCGCCGCTCGTCACTCTAGATCTAGGGCGTGCCCCACCGCTATTCGCGGGGGTCAGTAGCTATTTTGCGGCTTTTCCGCCGTACACCGGGCTTGTCCCGCAGAGGCGGCCCCGCTCCCGCAGCGCCGCCGCGGCAAAGCTCGCAAAACGGAGCCTTGGGGAGAGCGCAAAACTTAAAACCGGGAACCAAGTCTCCGCGCGTCCGCGTGAGCCACTTCACGCAAATTCAAAAATTGCGGATTTCAGCTTCGGAAAGGCCGGAGAGACTGCAACATCGGCGAAAGAGAAGCGCATGGACCCCGATGCGATTGACTCGTCAACGATCAAGGCAAAATTTATTCGTTACATTTCGCAACATCATGAATCACATTTTTATGTAACAAGTCAAGAACTTTTTGAAGCGATCAGTCCTTATAGATAAGTTTGTATAGATTTGAAAACATGAAAACAATACGCATCCTCCTTCCTATTTCCTTTGCCCTTTTTACAGCCTGTAACGATAGCAGCACAAGTCCGAACGGCAACGACTCATCATCGAGTTCCCTGAAAGAATCCAGTTCTAGTACTACACTCACTTCCAGCTCCAGCACAGAAGCGGTTTCTAGTTCCGGCGCCGCTAATACATCAAGTTCAAGTATTCCAACCATTTCCAGCTCCAGTTTCCCGGCCATTTCGAGTTCGAGTGCAGCAAAAGCATCGAGCTCCAGCAAAAATCCGACAAGCTCCAGTTCCAGCCCAAGTTCTTCCGCATCAACAGATAAACCCGAAGCTCTCTTTACCACCCGCGTTCCTGATTCCACAGAAGTCACATGCGGAGAATCCGGCAAAATCAAATTTTCGCAAGAAGACTGGATCTGTTCTTTCAAATACAGTTCTATGGATGGATACTTCTACATTCAATCATCGCCAAAGTCTTGTACCGAGATAATGAGCGCCATGCCGAATTTCACCACGGACAAAGCAGAACTCTACTTGAATGGCAAAATAAACGCAATTTCATCCTCAAATTATGACTGGGGCGGAAACCACCACAACGACGCCCTTACATTCTCCTATAATGGAAAGGTCTACAAATACTACCATTCATCCTTTGGGTTCGGATGGCGTTCCTGCCAAGATATGGATTGTCTGCAAGTCTACGAATCAGACGGAACAACCCTTATTGAAGATGGTTGCACATCAAGCCGCGCGCTCCCCGTTGTTTGCAGACAAGCGAATGCAGACGGCACGTTTGACAGTTTTACCGATACATTCGAAAAATGCTATGGAGATAGTGAAGAATGATTTTTCGCATCGCTGGCTTTTTAGCCGGCTTGTTCGCCCTTTCCAGCTGTTCGCAGAATGGGGAGACAATCGCCCCCGTGGATGTTTCCGCGAGGATAGACGTCAGCGATGCATCCGGAGCCCTTCCGAGCAGTTACTTTGTTTCTATCGGTAATCATAAAACGCTCTGCGGAGCAAGCGGAGTATCCGACAGTTCCCTCATCTGCACCAAACGCGGAGTCGCACTCGCTTATTCGCCGCCTGACTCTACGCAAATCACGGTAAAAGCGCTAGGAAACGGGTTCTTCACGGGTTTTGTCCACTTTGAAAAAAATGATTCCGCCAGCGTTTCGCTCGACACGCTCCCCGCATTTACACAAGATGCGGATCAGTCTGCCGGGCTTTACAAGAACGACGGCTACGAAGCTTTCAAAGGACTTGCCTACACATCGAGCAGTGAAATCGGCAAAAGCTATCTAGTCAAATTCATCATCACAGGAATCAACGGAACAAGACCGGAAGTTCATCTGCAGAATACGTTCAAATACCCGCTGCACTACACTTTTGCTCAAAAAGTACTGGGAGATACACGCTCGCTCTCGGATTTTGAGAACGATACCTATTATAGCGAAGACAGGTCTGCAATTGCAGGAACTTTGGTTTATTACGCATCCGTCGACTCGATGATTGCGCTCACATTCTTCCCTTCGGACAAGATCTCTCCAGAACAAGTTGCACTTGCGCATAAGTTGATTGAAGAGCACCTGCAATTTTTGAGCTTCGGTACGCCCAAGAACCGTCTATATTATATGCCTTCAGGAAGCGCAGCGGAAGACGCCGCAACCGCATACGCAGACAGTTTCAGCTTTAAAGACATTCCCGTTTATACCCATGCGCAAATCTTCGGCAACATTCCACTCCAAATAATGAACACGGGAACGGCCTACGGGACACTCCGCAAATTCACCGCAAGTGAACTCGACACGGCAATCGTTTCCGCGCATGACATCGTTATTTTGACAACCCTTCCCGCAGAAGTCCCTCTTGTCGGAGGCTTCATCAGCAAAGATGCGCAGACGCCGCTTTCCCACGTAAACTTGGCGGCCAAGGCAAGAAAAACGCCCAACATCGCATTCAACGGCACGGAATTTCCAGATTCGCTTCTTGCCCTCTGCGATAGCCTCGTCAAATTCCAAGTGTCCGCGACAACATACACAATTTCAAAGGTAACGTTTGATGAAGCTAAGAAATATTGGGAGAACGAAGCTAAGCCCCCTATCAAACTCAACTATGATTTAAGCGAGACCGGCCTTCCAGAATTTTCCGAACTCGGATTTTCTGCGGCGGCAAAAGTCGGAGTCAAGGCGGCAAACTTGGCAGAACTCCACAAGCTCCTCCCTAGCAATTCCCCGAACGGATTCGCCGTCCCCTTCTACCA
>JALNVO010000114.1 GCA_023231365.1 Fibrobacteraceae bacterium
TCATTTTGTTGAATACAGCGGCTTTGATACGTTGTTGCTGGATCGGGACGGCGTCATTAATCAGCTGCGTAAAAATGACTATGTGAAGACGTGGGATGAATTTGTCTTCATTCCCGGGATTCTTTCTTTATTGGCATCCTGGGCAAAAAGTTTCAAACATATTTTCATAGTGACCAATCAGCGCGGCGTCGGCAAGGGCGTTATGACGGAGAGCGCATTGCTGCAGATTCATAAGCGGATGTGTGAAGAGATCGCCGGACATGGCGGGCGGGTGGATAAAATTTATTATTGCACTTCTCTTTCCGGGGCGGATCCCCGCAGAAAGCCCGGCACGGGAATGTTTGATGATATTTTGCGGGACTTCCCCGATGTCCGCAGGGAGTCCTGCCTGATGCTCGGCGATAGCGAAAGCGATATGCAGTTTGCCGCCAATTGCGATATCCGCGGCGCTTTGGTTTGATTTTAATTTATATATAAAAACTTTCTTTCTGCTTTTCGGAAAACCGGGAAAGTTCCGTGATGCGCAGGGATTCCGCGTCGAGACGCTTCCTGTTCCGCACAAGGTACGGGATCACGCCCGGGTGCCGCCATACGTAGGAATAGAGATCGTTCAACCCCAGATTTTTGTAAATGACGGCGGCAATTTCGTTTTGGATCTCTTTTGTATTCAATGACTCTTTGAACGGGATGGCGGTGGCTGGCTTTCCGGGGAGGGAGTAGAGCTTCGCTCCGGCGTGCAAGGCCCGGAGCCCGAGGTCGAAGAATCGCGCTTTCCCGGAACGGAACGTCGGGTCAAAACCGCCTGTGCAGGCGAGGAGCCTTTTTGAAAATATGGCGAGGTACGGTGACGGTGCGGCGATGAGTCTCAGGTAGTGCCGCTGAAAATTTCCTGTGAATTCAAGGACAGCGCCGATGCCTTTGCGGAGGAGCATCCCGGAGTCGATGACTTTGTCCGGGTCGCTGTCTTCCGCGATCCACGGGGTGAAACCGTCCGCGAAAGGAAATTCAAGCGTTGCGTCGGCGACGGCGTCGAGGAGGGCGCGGTCGATGCGCGTATCCGGATGCGCAATGAGAACCCATTCCGCATTGAGTGCGGGGATCGCTTCCGAAATGTTTTGTACAAAGAACCAGCCGAGGGCGGGGCCTTCCACGGAAGGCTTTCCGCTTCCGCTATCATAGACGATGATGTCGAATTGTTTTCTCATTAGAAATGGAAACTGAGCCCTACGCGGTGTTCTGTACCAAGCCCTTGGGCAAGGTAAGAAAATGCGTAATCCAAGGCGAACCTACTCCCGGTGTAGCCGAGGCCCGCGCTGAGAAGGCGAGCATCGTTTGTCTCATTCGGCCTTGCTGCGGAGGAAAAAATTTCTTTGACATCGCGTGATATGTCAAGCCATGTGCGCGAAAATCCTATCCGGGCGAAAAGACTTGATCCGATGGCGTACTCACCGGCAACGGAAATTGCGCTTTCCGCATACCGAGGTACGGTTGTTTCGGCAAACAGCGTGAGTCGCGGAAGGGCTCCGGGAATGTAGAAGCCGGAAAGGGCGAAGGTCTCATCTAAGCCATAATCATCGTCTCCGTCTTTGACGTACGCGCGGATCATCTTGCCAAAATCGCGTGCGGCAAAACCAACTCCTAGTTTCTTAGACTGGGATTGCCAGAGCATGCCCCAATCAAGAGCGAGAGCCATTGCCGTTTGATCATTGGATTTGCCGGAGAGCAGGTCTGTCGCAAATTTAAGGGTTGTCCCGAATTCAAAGTGGGGGAGAGGAAAGGACAGCGTTGCTGCTGTGACGGAGCTTTGCGGGCTGTAAGTTTCGCCGGTGGCGTTTCCATTTTCATCGTAGCCGTCGATGTCTCCATATTTGATCCATCCATAGCTGATCGTGGCGGTCATTGTGTTGAACTTTCGTGCTAGAGAAACGCTTCCTTGGTTATCTGCAAATTCTCCCGTCTGCCAATAAAATGCGACGGCATTTTTTTGTTCGGGGTTCAATTTAAATGAGGCTGGGTTTAGGAATGAGACTCCTAGGTCGGAGAATGGCATCGCTCCGTTGGCGTTTTCGAGTGCTGCGTTTCTTGGACTGTAAAAGGAACCAAGAAAGGAAAAGGCTTCTTCTCCCGTATCGTTCTGTTTGAAATAGGCTTCAGAAAAGGAGCTAAGTAAAAGAACTAAAAAGACTAGATTGCAAATTTTTTTCAAAAAAAACATACTTACAATTTACAAAAACTCTAATCTTTACTAGATTTGGACCGCCGGGCTAATAGCTCAGTTGGTAGAGCAACGCCCTTTTAAGGCGTGGGTCGAAGGTTCGAGCCCTTCTTAGCTCAAGAATCGGCCGGATTGTGAAAGCAATCCGGCCGATTTTTGTTTTAAAAATATCCCTTTGGGAGGGACAATGTTCGGGGGGGGGCAAATGTTTTTACACCGAAACGACGTCGTAGAGCGCGTCGCGTTCCACAGGGACCAGTTTTTCGTTCAAGATGAGTTCCTGCATTCTCTTTGGCGACATTCCCTCTTCAGTTGTAGCCCCGGCTGCATGTGTTATTTTTTCTTCCATAATTGTGCCATCCAGATCGGATGCCCCGGCGTGTATCGCTTTCATTGCAGTAGGGATGCCGGTTTGAATCCAATAAGCCTTGATGTGCGGGAAGTTGTCGAGGAATAGCCTTGAGATAGCGATGGTTCGGAGAATGTCTTCTTCGGAAGTTTTTTCTTTGACGAGTGTTCCAAGGGGTGTATGCTCCGGGTGGTATACCAGCGGAATGAATGCAAAAAAGCCGGGGGCTTCGTCTTGGAGGTCGCGAAGTAGCATCATGTGGCGTATTCTGTCTTCCGGTTTTTCTATGTGCCCGAAGAGTATCGTTGCGTTTGTGTGTATTCCCATTTTGTGCGCAGCGCGGTGCACGTCGAGCCATTCCGCTCCCGTTTCTTTTTTGCCGCAGATGCGCTTGCGTATATCTTCGCCGAGGAGTTCTGCGCCTCCGCCGGGGAGCGCGTCTAGCCCTGCTTTTTTGAGGTCGGCTAGAATATTTTCCACGCTTCTGCCCGAGAGCTTTGCAAAGTGACAAATTTCGACAGCAGTGAACGCCTTGAGATTCGTCTTTGGAAATTCCCTGCGGAGGGTGGAAAGCATTTGTATGTAATATTCAAATGGGTGGTCTGGATGGAGCCCGCCTACGATATGCAGTTCCTTTGCCCCGCTATCTACGGCCGCTTTTGCTTTCGCGACGATTTCTGGAATTGTCCAGTCATAAGCGTTTTCAGACGTTTTCTTGATTTTGGAAAAGGCGCAGAAGGAACAATGGAGAATGCATACGTTTGTATAATTGATCTGCCGGTTGTTTACCCAATAGATGTTTTTCCCGTGGCGTTTTTCTTTTTCGGCATTTGCCTTTTGGAAGAGTTCGTCGAAAGGCATATTCAAAAAAAGATCGAGCGCTTCTTTTTCAGAAAGTCGCATATTACCAGCCTAATTTTGATTTGAAATAGTCCGCAAGAGTCTTGCCGTCTTTCTCTGCTTGAGCGCGGCTTGGATGCCAGTCTGCGCCGTATCCTAGGGATCTTTGAGCAAAACTTACCCGGTAGATATTGCGGTCTCCGTTGGAAGCGAAATGACCTTGAACTGCGTTGAGAAAACGCTGGCAGACGGTTTGTGATTTGAGTGTTCCATTTGAATTGACATAATTTGAAGCGAGCGATGCGTTTGATAATGGATAGAGGTTTGAGTCCGCTGCAGATGCGTGTGGATACTCATTTGAGAGCATGGGACCGTCTATGAGTACGATTTGTGCCTGCGGATAATGGGTGCGTATGACTTTTACAAGGGAAATTGCGGAATTTGTAAATTGAGTGGAATCGGGAAGTCCGCTTGCAAAATCGTTCGTGCCCAAGTTGATGACGACAGCATCGGGAATCCAGGTAGAAAAATTCCAGGAAGACTTTCCATCTAAAGTCGTTTTATCGTAGCTCTCGGGGAGGGTGCCTGTCGTTGTCTTGTCGACGTTGCGGTAATAACCTTTGCCAGAGATGCTTATTAGGTGTGCTTCAGCTCCGAGAAAACCGGCTGCGATGGAAGCATAGCTTTTGGAAGCATCTTCGGTGAGGTAGCTGAAGTTCTGGTATTGGTCGGAAGCGAGAATTCCATAGCCGCAAGTGATGGAATTGCCGATGAATTCGATTTTTTTACTTGCTTTTGCCGGGAGCGCAGATGAACTCGCTTTCCCTAGAATGTCGAATCCTTTGAATACGGCGCTTCCCATGGCGGCTTCCGTGCGCTTGTAGACGGTAATGTAGTGTTTCCCATCTTGAAGTCCGCTGGCAATGCTAAAAAGAGTGTCGGATGAAGAAGTGAGGTCTAATGTGGTTGTTTTTGCCGTATCGCCGTCAATAGTAATATTAAATACATTGCCTTTTGCTGACAGATGAATTTTTACGGTAGTTCCAGAGAATCCGAATATGTAGGAAGTTCCAGACCAGGAGGTGACAACTTGTGCGGAATTGGAGTAGTCGGCGCGTCCAATAATCCGGATGGAAGAATCGCTCCAGGGAATGGTTGTCCACGCAGAATAATCACTGGAAGAACTGAATGATGATTCCTGCACAGCTTTTTCATCTGGGGTAGTTATTGACTTGTTTGAGGCGCATGCGGAGAAAATGAAAGCCGTTATTGCTGAAAGTAAAAAACAAAAGTGGAAATGGATGGCCTTTTTCATTGAGAAATCCCTAGTACTCTTTTTTGTCGGTCTTTTGCGCCCAAAGGAGAAAGGGCTCTTTGGCGATTTTGTGGTCGATATGCATTGTGAGCACTTTTCTTTCTTCGGTGGATTTTGCTAATTCTGTATAAATAAATTCATCATCGAATCCAGCGTCTTTAGCGTCATTTCTTGTGGCGGCAAAGTATAATTTTGAAATGTGTGCCCAGTAGATGGCGCCGAGGCACATTGGGCAGGGTTCGCAGGACGAATAGATTTCCGTTCCTTCCAAATCATAAGTGCCAAGTACTTTGCAGGCTTTGCGGATGGCATTGACTTCGGCGTGTGCAGAAGGATCCAAATCGGTTGTCACGGAATTAGACGTTTCCGCAATGATTTTATCGCCCTTTGTGATAACAGCTCCAAACGGGCCGCCGCCTTTGCGGACGCTATCTTTGGCGAGTTCAATCGCGCGTTCCAAAAATTCTGGAGTCATATTATTCCGCTTGTTTTAAATAGTTGTCCATGGTGGTGGAAAACCAGAGATTTTGAGTCACAGGCAAGCAGAAGCTAGAACAATAATTGAGGGTAAGCGAGTCCCCAATGACTTTGTACGTAGCAATAAGGTTCGTATCGGAAGAATTTATGACGGCGAGTAGCCCCCGGTTTAGGTAAAGAGTACCGGAATCCGCATAGACTTGATGATAAGACGTATTTCCGATGTCTTTATCATAGTTGAACGTATTTTCTGCGATGGTGTAGTAGGCCGGGTTTGTTGTATAATCCGTTTTCCAATGCCCATAGAGACTCGGGGCAATGTTACTTGCTTCTGTATCGGTTCCTGCTCGGACATAGGCTATGGACCAGGTTTTATTGAAAGAAGTCTTTGAGGTTTCTTCGAAAAGCCACAGGGTGTCATTGGCGATCTGGTAGGCATAGCGGTAAATTTTGAACCCTGTTGCTTCAAAGATGTGCCCGTCAGAAGCGCATTTTGGATTTGTCCCGTATTTGATATTGAAGGGGGTTCCCCAGACAGTATCGCTTGAGAAATAGAATGAATCTTGCACGCCTAGTTCCGTAAGATCCGATACTTGTACCCAGGTCCCGGCGAGTGCTGCATCAAAAGAAGAACAACCCGAAGTTGAGGATGATCCTGAACTAGAGCCGGAATCATTGCAAGCGGTAAAGAGGATTATTGCAAGGGCAAAAAATGCCTTTATGGGGGTGGACTTTTTAATCATAGAATCTCCAGACCAAGTGTTTTTAAAATATGCAAAAAAATCCCACCGATAGGCGGGACTTTAAATTGTAAATAGAAGTATCAGCTCAGATCTTGGCTTGCTTTTTGAGGAGTTCGGCCTTATCTGTGTGTTCCCATGTAAATCGGGCGCCTTTGCGCCCAAAGTGGCCAAGGGCTGCCGTGGCAATGTATCCGGGTTTTTTCAAGTCGAGCATCTTGGTAAGGCCGGAAGGAGAGAGGTCGAAATTCTTGTTCACGAGTTCTTCAATTTTCGAATCTGCGATCTTCCCTGTGCCAAACGTGTTTACGAGAACGGAAACGGGCTTGGAATAGCCAATGGCATAGGCAATTTGAATTTCACAACGGTCGGCGAGACCCGCTGCGACGATATTCTTTGCCACATAGCGCGCAGCATAGGCGCCGGAGCGGTCTACTTTGGAAGGATCCTTGCCGGAGAATGCTCCTCCGCCATGGCGGCCCATTCCGCCGTAAGTATCGACGATGATCTTGCGACCAGTAAGTCCGCAATCTCCGTGCGGACCACCGATGACGAATTTCCCGGTGGGGTTGATGAGATAGCGGGTTTTTGAATCCAGAAGTTTGGAAGGAATGACCTTCTTAACTAGCTTGTCTACAATTGTCTTTTCAATTTCAGCATGGGAAAGCTCTTTTCCCTTAAAGTCCGGGTCGTGCTGGGTGCTGATGACAACTGTATCCACACGGACGGGTTTGTCGTTTTCATCATATTCCACGGTCACTTGGCTTTTGGCATCCGGGCGGAGCCACTTGATTTCGCCTTTTTCGCGAAGTTCTTGAATTTTGCCCATCAGTTGGTGGGCGAGAAAGATGGGGAGCGGCATCAGTTCCGAAGTTTCGTTGCAAGCGTAGCCGAACATCATTCCTTGGTCGCCTGCGCCTTGCTTTGAATCGGCTTTCCCTTCGGCGGCTTTGGCGTTCACGCCTTGGGCTATGTCTGGGGATTGCTTGTCCATCGCAACGAGCACCGCGCAGCTTTCATAGTCAAAGTTATACTTGCCGTCGTTATAGCCGATATCCTTAATGGTGTCGCGGGCAATTTTTTGAAAATCGAGGTGGGCTTTACTGGTAATTTCACCCGAAATGACTACAAGACCCGTGTTGACGAGTGTTTCGCAAGCGACGCGGCTATCCGGGTCTTCTTTGAGAGCGGCATCCAAAACGGCATCGGAGATCTGGTCGGCGACTTTGTCCGGGTGTCCCTTGGAGACGGATTCGGAGGTAAAAAGGTAATGTGCCATGGCTAAGATCCTCTAGTAATAAGTTTCGATTTATGCATCAATTTAGAAAAACGCATAGATTCTGGCAAGCTGTAGGATGAATTTTAACTTCGAAATTCGAAAAATTCTAATTGAGGAGATTTTAAAAATTGCTTTGCTGCCCTGAAATCGAGTGGCCACGAAGGCAGGGTTGCCGGATAAGCTACCCAGAGGGGGGGGGCCGAATGAACACTGTGAAATGACATTACAAGAAAAATGGGAAACACGAACTCTTAGAGTTTGTTCCTAATCGTTTGTTTTTCCCGCCCGGTTTTTGAATATTGGACGATTTCATTACCCGCAGATACTATTCGCCAATAAAATCAAGTGTACGCGCGATTTCTCTGCATTTTTGAGCATGCAGTTTCCTTCATCAGAGCAATTTTAGAGGTGTCTATAAATAACTTCTAATATCATCCATGCGTTTTTGATTCTCTCTCCTATAATAATTCTACATTATGGGCACCTCTAAAAATTCATTTTTATGAAATTGTCAATAACACATCGCAATAGTTCGTCTCTCAAAGTGGCGAATACAACCAGTATTGGCCACTTTTCGTTCCTGCTCTTGCTCGGTTCTTGACAATTTCACTTCACCAAAGCAATTTTTAGTGGTGCCCTTATCCAAAAACGAGGCTTTTAATGCAGCTTTCTGAATTTTCCAGCTGGTTGGACGCTCTTCTTGTTCCGTCAGAATTCAAGGATTTTTGTCCGGACGGACTTTGTGTGGAGGCGAATGACAAAGTAACTCGTTTGGTGACGGGCGTTTCATTTAGCGAAGATTTAGTGGATGCGGCAATCGAACGCAAAGCGGATTGCATACTCGTGCATCATTTACATGGGTTTTGGAACAATGAGCGCCGCATTCCTGTCGGACCGCTTGGGCGCAAACTAAAAAAACTGTTCTGCAATGGGATTTGCTTGTATGGATTCCATCTCCCTCTGGATGGGCATATAGAAGTGGGGAATAATGCGCAGATTGCAAAAGCTTTCGGCTTGGAATCTTTGGAGTGGTATATGATGGAAGGCAAACGCCCGATTGCCTGTACCGGGCGCTATGCAAATGCTATTTCTGCGGAAGGGTTCCTTGCAAAGGCGGATGCTGTTTTCCCAAAGGGCTTTTCCCGCTTCCTGTTTGGCAAAAAAGATATTTTAAAAGTTGCCGTTTGCTCCGGATCAGCGGGGATGGAAGGAATAGAAGCTTCCATCGCGCAGGGTGCGGATATCCTTGTTACGGGAGAAATTCGCGAGAGTACTCCGATATTTCTCAAGGAAAATGGTTTTAATTTGGTTGCTGCGGGGCATTACCGCACGGAAGTCTTTGGCGTTCGTGCGCTTGCTTCTAAGATTGAAAGCGAACTCGGCATAAAGGCTGAGTTCGTTGACTTGGATAATCCGGTTTGAATTACGGGTACCTCTAAAAATTCATTTTTATGAAATTGTCAATAACACATCACAATAGTGGGCTTCGCCCAGTCGCCGGGTCTCAGCAATGCAAAAGCAAGCTTTTGCGCTGCATTCGACCTTTGCGA
>JALNVO010000115.1 GCA_023231365.1 Fibrobacteraceae bacterium
CCGGCAAGGCAAAGAATGAAGACATTATGCAGATCATGGAACTCCCGGAGCATCCGTATTTCATGGCCTGCCAGTTCCATCCCGAACTCAAGTCTTCCTTGCTTGCTCCGGCTCCGCTTTTCCTCGAACTTCTGAGAACCGCTGATGAACGCTCCTGAGAAGAAAGTCCTTGTTTTAGCTCTGATGCTTTTTGCATTGGGGCTTCTGGTGCATTTTTCTCCTTGGGATCCCGTCCCACAGATGGGAACGTTTGTTTATACGGAAATTCCTCCGGCAGTTCTTGATGCGAATTCTTTTGCCGAAAGTCCAAAAGAAAAAATTGATGTTCATGAGAAAAAAACGATTTCTGCCGTGCACAAGAAGGCCAAGCTTCAGGTATCGTTTCCGCTTTCCATCAACCGGGCTTCGGCAGAGGAACTTTGTGCAATAAAGGGTATCGGGCCCAAGCTTGCTCAAAAAATTATCGCCTATCGTACTGCAAAAGGACCCTTTTCTGGGGAATCCGATTTGAGGAAAGTATCCGGAATCGGCAAGAAAAAGTCAAAAGATCTCCTTTCTTTTATCGTTTTTGATTAGTTTTACTAAAAAAGAACCTAAGTTGTTGATATTATGGACGATACGAAGTTACATCTAGGCATTGAAGCGGGCGACGTGCTCCTTAAAGTGGCTCTTTTCGACCCTCGGGAAAAGAAGGTCTTGAAAACAGCTACCCTTAATACGGCGACAAGTCCATTAGACGACGTTTCCTCATTTGAATCGGCTTTGCAGGCTTGGCTTGCAGAAAATGAAGATGCCGATGTAGGGACTGTTTCTTTAACGGTGTCTTCGTTCCGGGCTATCGTTCGCCAGATATTTGTACCGCCGGAAGCTTCCGATGTGGCGGAATATCTTCGCTGGTTTTTGGGAACTATCGTTAATTCAGATGTAAACGATTATTTCTTTGATTTTCAAATTCTGGGCGGTGATTCGAAACTGGGTCGGACCGTTCTCCTTATTGCGATGAGGAAAATTTGGGTTGATGCTATCCGCAAGGGATTCCGCAACAAGCGTCTCGCTCCAAAAATTATGGAAGTAGACGTGTTGTCTTTGATGAATCTTCTCGAGGTCGGTGCTGCCTTGAGCGATGGGCTTGAGTGCATCATCAAGGCGGATGTCGCCGGCGTGATGCTGATGTGGGTATCGAAGAATAATTTGAAGGCTCTCCGCTGCTGCTCCACTCTTGGACTCGCTGGTAAGGAATGCCAAGAAGCCTATGCAAAGCTCTCTTCTGAGATTGCAGGACAAGTTAAACTTGCTGCTGAAGAAAATGGAGCTTCTGTAAATCAGATAAAACTCTGTGGTGAACTGGCGACGGATATTCTATTTGTGGAAGACCTTCGCAAGGCATTAGATGGCAAGACACTTTCTTTGTTGGATTCTTTCGCTGGAATTCGCCTGCCTGTGGATGAAGAAAGTGCAAGCCATGTCCTTTCGTGTGCGGGAGCTATCGGTGCTGCTTTGAGGAGCATGAAAAAATGATCGAACTCAATTTAATCGATGCCGTTTCCCGTTCCTCGCGAGATTCTGTCCCCATCCGCATTGATCCTTTAGCTGATTTTGCGGGAAGACCCGCCAAAAGACACCAGCCTTTGATCGTCGTCGTCGTTATGGCGGGGATTGTCATTGCATTATATGCTTTTCTTTGCTTTGTAGGTGTGCCGCGTCCTTTGCAAGGTGTGATTCCTTCCCCGATACTTTCGGCTTTGGGAATATGTGATCCCAGCCGTTCCGGTCCTTCCTTGGATAGAGGGGTTGCTCAGACTACGTCGGCTGGTGGTACGATACAAAGTCGCCGTGCTGCTGCCGAAGCCGCAGCTCTTCGAGAAGTTCAAGAAAGTTCTGTGATTGCTGAAAAAGTTGTTCAGGATGTTCAACCAAGTATGTTCCGCCCGGAGAAACGCTCTGATTACGCTTCTTTCCTTCCGTTAGAGAAAATTCTCTATCAAAAGGCTATGGCTGCACAAATTCTCGCTTTCATTAATGCCGTGACGCCAGAGGGAGTGAGCTTTGCCGATGTTGTTTATTCCGCTCCTAATTATTACTACATCCGCGGCGTAGCCGATAGTCCGGTATCACAGAGAAATTATTTGGAACGCTTGCGTTTGGGCAGCGCAAATTTCAAGACTCCGCAGTTGCCTGAAAATGCTCCGGCAACAGATGTCACTGCTTATGGAGTGCTTTCTGCGAAAGAGGACTTGGAAAAAGCAAAGGATATTCCTTTTGTAAAGGATTCCGAAATTTCCCAAGAGCTGGGTGCTCTGCGGGGTTTAGATGCGGGAGATCGTTTGAAGCTTGTGGGGCTTGAACGTCCGACAGTAGAAGATTTTGGAGTCTATAAGAGCTATACATATAAAGTTACGACGCATGCTGATTATCAGGTTGTGCTCCACTTTGTAGAATCCTTGGCAAATTCTCCAGTCCGCATAGGAATTGAAAAAATTCAGATGTCAGCTACGGGCAGAAGCGGAATTTCTACTTTCATGACTCTTGTCTTGTACGCATCCCATTAACAATGCCTATTCGCATTACGGGCGGAGAATTCCGCGGACGGTTGATTGCTTCTCCTCTTTCGTCGAAAACGCGTCCTACAGCGGCGATGGCGAGGGAAGCCCTTTTCAACATACTTCAAGATGTTTCGGACTTTGTTGTCCTGGATCTCTTTGCCGGCTCGGGCTCTGTAGGAATTGAGGCGGTGAGCCGAGGTGCGGCCTCCGTATTTGCAGTAGAAAAAAATCCCAGCCAAGCAAAAATTCTTGCGGATTCTTATGCCTCTTTGAAAGTTTTGCAAAAACTTCATTTGTGCGTAACCGATGCGGAGGCGTTCCTTAAACAGGCGCTTGCGAGAACAGAAAAATTTGATTTGATTTATGCGGATCCTCCTTTTACAGAGACTTATCCCGATTTGCGTCCGTTCCTTGACCTTCTCAATGAAAAGGGCTTGGCGGTCTTTGAGGTCCCTTCCAGAGCGGTTCCCGAATGGGCTTTGAAGGGAAGAATTCGCCGTTACGGCGAAAGTTCCCTCGTATTTTTTTCTGCATGTTTGTAAATTTGAGCTATGGAACGCATTGCTGTTTTTGCCGGATCGTTTGATCCTTTTACTGTGGCGCATCTTTCGATTGCGCGGCGCGCTTCGCTTTTGTTCAATAAATTGATTATTCTCGTTTCCAAGAATACAGATAAATATTCTCTTTTTTCCACAGAGTTCCGCGTGAAGCAAATTGAACTTACTGTGGCGGATATGAAGAATGTTGCGGTGGATTCTTTTTCGGGGTTGACCGTGGACTATCTGAAAAGATCAGGTGCTGCCTATTTGGTGCGCGGTCTTCGTTCGGGAAGCGAATTCGATTCGGAAAGGGCTTTGGCTCTTAATAATCGCATGCTTTTCCCAAAAGCGGAAACGGTCTTTTTTACAACGGAACCGGAATTTTCTTCCGTTTCTTCTTCGGCCGTGCGCGAAATATTAAAATTCGGCGGCGATGTTTCTCGGATGATTCCTGCCGCTTCCTTGACAAGCCTTTTACAAGAATGGAGTACGTTGAATGTTCGGAATGAAACCTTTTAGGGATCTCTCCTCGCCTATCCGCATTTTGCTCATTATTAATGCGGCTGTCTTTGGAGTTTGCTTTATAACGAATCTTCTGGGTTGGGACTTGATTGGAAATTATATCGTCGAGTTTTCGGCCTTGGTTCCCGTGCGCTATGGAGAAGTTTGGCGTTATCTGACTTATGCGTTTGTTCATGTGAACGTATGGCATTTTTTGTTCAATATGCTTGCTCTTTGGATGTTCGGCGATGACGTGGCGGTTGCTATCGGGTATCCGCGATTTTGGGTTCTTTACCTTTTCTCCGCCGTATTTTCAGGCCTTTTCAGCATTCCGTTTTACTTGTTCGGAGCAATGTCCCCGTTTACGTACATCATTGGCGCATCTGGTGCTTTGATGGGAATTTTCGTTGCTTATGCAAGGCTTTTCCCGGATCGTATGATACTCCTCTTTTTTGTGATTCCAATGCGGATTAAGCACGCAATTTGGTTTTTTGTTATTTTGGATGTACTTCTCTCGCAGTCCAATGATTCTGTAGCGCACTTTACGCATTTGGGGGGAATCCTCTCTGGATTTCTTTGTATGTATCTGTATGAGAAAGGTTTTTCTTGGGCAAAACTCCGCGGAGAATTTAAAATTAATAGGGGCGGTTCAAAGAAAACCGAACAGGATGCTTTGGAAGGGGAAGTCGGTTATATTGACCGCGATAAACAATTGGATTTGATCCTTAAGAAAGTGAGCGAAAGCGGGGTGAATTCTCTTTCTGAATCGGAAAAAGCCTATCTTATTCAAGAGAGCGAACGCCGCCGCCGTGGCGAACGCCGGTTTTAATTTTTGGAGAAGGAAATGAAAAAAGTTTTAGGAATTGGTGCCGCTCTTGTCGATATGCTTGTGAGTGTAGACGATCTTTGGATTAAAAATTCTGGAGGCGCCAAGGGCGGAATGAACTCCGTCGATTTTCCGAAGTTGAAGAACCTTGTGACAGGGCTTTTGCCTCCGCAGATTGTGCCGGGCGGTTCTGCTTGCAATACGATGGTGGGAATAGCTAGGCTAGGTGGCAAGGCTTCGTTTCTTTCCAAGGTTGGCCGGGATTCTTTGGGAGAAGTTTTTGAAAAGCATTTGCGCGATATGCATGTAGAAAGTTGTCTTTTGAAGTCTTCTACCGCAACGGGTACAGTACTTTCGGCCGTAACGCCGGATGCGGAACGCACGATGTTTACGTTCTTGGGTGCTTCTAATGAGCTTTCTTCTGCAGATGTGACTTTAGAACTGTTTGATAATGTGGGTATTCTTTATATGGAAGGTTACCGCGCATACGATGAAAAATGTTTTGTAAAGGCTATAGAAACTGCCCGCAAGCTGAACGTTATGACGGCTTTGGATTTTGGTTCCTTCGGCGTCGTGAATGATTGCCGTCCACTTTTTAACAAACTTTTTGCGGGCAAGAGCGTGGACTTGGTGATTGCAAATGAAGATGAAGCCAAGGCGTATACGGGATTAAGTGAAGAAGCCGCTTTGGAAAAGTTGTCCCGTTTCTGCAAGATTGCTGTGGTAAAACTCGGAAAACGCGGCGCTCTTATTTCCAAGGATGGTTTGGTTACGAAAGTGGACGCGGGTAGTGCGAAAGCCATAGATACGACAGGAGCAGGTGATTTGTGGGCGTCGGGATTTTTGTTCGGGCTTATGTCCGGTTGGAATATGGCGCGTGCGGGAAAGCTTGGCAGCATCGTTTCGAATGAAGTAGTTCAAGTGATGGGCTCCAAGATTCCAGATGCCCGCTGGGAGAAAATCAAAGCGGAGATGCAAAATGTCTGAGAGTGAAGAAAAATTGGAATGGATGAATTTGGAGTCGTTCGGGAATCCTCAAGATGCCGAGGCCGTAGCGCAACTTCTAGAAGAAAACAAGATTGAATATAACGTAATTAATGACGCGAATTCTTCGGGCGATCCGCTTGGACTTGATTTTCAGAACCGCGGTGCAAGTACAGTGATTTTGCAAGTGCAGGTAAAGGATATTGATCCTGCTCGTCTTCTGCTCGAAACATCGATGAAAGCTGGTGAAGATGCCGCTGCCGTTGAAGGCGGGGAATACTTGGAGTCCTTCAATGATGATGAATTGCTTGAAATTTTAAAGAAACCTGACGAATGGAATCAAGTGGATTTTGCATTAGCTCTCAAACTTTTGAAAAATCGAGGTAAGGAATATTCCGAAGAGGATTTAAAGCGCTTTTATGAAGAGCGCTTGGAAACCCTCAAAAAGCCTCTTGCCGTGAAAGGAGCGAGCTTTGCGCTTGCTTCGGTTGGAGCTTTGTTTGCTATTTTCTGCGGTGCGATGAATTTTGCGCGCCTAGGGGATGCCAAGTATCTATATGTATTGATGTTTGCTTTTCTGGTTGCCTGTCTTTCTTTTATCTCGGGTTGGAACTGGACCTTCCGCCGCAAGCGGCTTCCTTCGGGCGAGAAGATCTTTGTCTATGAAGAAGGACTCCGCAGGCGTTCCCGGTTTATACTCGCTTTTTCTATAGTGGCTCTGCTTTTGATTGTTGCAGACGTTGTTGTCCGCACAATGGGAAAGTTCTAAACCGTTTTTAATGGATCCCATCCGCGTTTCCTTGTGGAAGAAGGGCATACCATTTTTGAATTTTTTCCTTGACTTCTTCTGAAAATTCCGGCTTGTTGTCGAGAATGTCTTCGGCGAGTTCGAGCATTTTTTGGATGAGCCCCTGATCTTCGATCCAGTCGAACCAGCGAAATACCCAAGCTCCACTTTGTTCTGAACCTTCGAGGTTCCCGGCTCCGCGCTCTTTCATATCCATTTCGGCGATTTCAAATCCGTCCTCTGTTGAGGCGAAACTCGCAAGGCGTTCCCTTGCTCCGCTATCTTCGCTTGCGATAAGGAAACACCAGGCTTCTTTATCTCCCCGGCCGATTCGTCCCCGCAATTGGTGAAGCTGGGCGAGTCCAAAACGGTCCGGAGCATCGATGACCATTAAGTTCGCTTCCGGTACGTTCACACCGACTTCGATGACGGTCGTTGCAACGAGAACTTGCAGCGATCCCTTGACAAAATCATTCAAGACTTGGTCGCGTTCCTTTTCGTCCATTTGACCGTGAATGGCACCGACTTTCCATTGATTGCTAAAATTCTCAAGTTCTTCTTTGACTTCTGCAACGCATTTTGAATCGCTTTCGTCGTCAAATTCAACGCGGCTTACCACCCAATAGCAGCGGTTTCCCGTAAGCGCTTCTTTGAGAAGGAATTTTTTCATATCGTCGCGTTTGGCAGGTTCTACAAGACGGGTTTTTACGGGTTTTCTTCCGGCGGGCTTTTCGTAAAGGATGATCGGGACAAGGTCTCCATAAAGCGTCATTGCGAGGCTTCGCGGAATGGGCGTCGCACTCATGACGAGAAGATCTGGAAAATGTCCTTTGGCAAGCAGTGCTTCGCGTTGGTTTACGCCGAAGCGGTGCTGTTCGTCAATAACGACAAATGTCAAGTTGTTGAAGAGAACGTCTTTTGAGAAGAGGGCGTGCGTGCCGATGACGACTTGGGTGAGCCCCATTTGGAGTTCGTGCGCGATGGATCGTTTTTCTGTGACGCCGCAAGCGCCGAGGAGAAGCGCTGTGCGGATCCCTGCAGCATCAAAGAACGGTTTGAGTGTTTTATAATGTTGTCTCGCTAGAATGTCTGTGGGAACCATTAACGCACATTGTTCGCCGCATTTGGCTACGGCGAGGATTGCAAGCATGGCAACGACCGTTTTACCGCTACCGACGTCTCCTTGGAGGAGCGCGTGAAATTGTTTCTTGCCTTTGAGTCCTTCACAAATTTTTGTTAATGCTTCTTCTTGCCCGTGTGTAAGGGTAAAAGGGAGTGCCGCTCTTGCCTTTGCAATAGCGCTTTCATCTAGGTTCCGGGCTTGTCCCCTGAAGACCAAGTTTCTGCGGCGGACGCTCATTCGCAAACAGAATGGCAAAAGCTCCATTTTTTTGAGCTGCAGTTTTCCCTGCATGGCATCGGCAAAGGAATTCGGCAGATGCAAGCGCCTTAAATTTTCAAGTACGGGGGATAGCCGCATATAGCTTGTAAGTTCGTTTGGTGGTGAATCCTGGAGTGAGAGGTTCGGCATGGCGAAAATTCTTGCGTACAAATTACGGAAGAACCTCTGCTCCATTTTTGCTTTGTGTTCTTCTTCAGTTATTGTATAGACGGGA
The DNA here is from genome assembly GCA_023231365.1 of Fibrobacteraceae bacterium. Taxonomy (GTDB): domain Bacteria; phylum Fibrobacterota; class Fibrobacteria; order Fibrobacterales; family Fibrobacteraceae; genus Hallerella. Next base: position 7,797 of record JALNVO010000115.1, read on the forward strand.
ACGATTCCGCCTTTGAATTCTTCGCCTTCTTCCAGGTGTTGAAGTTCCGGGTGCACTAATTGAAGTCCGCGGTATTCATTTATGCGGCCTATTGCCATCCATCGTGTTCCGGGGGTAATATTTTTTGCCCAATGATTTGTTCCGCGAAAGAAAATCAGGTTGATTTGCCCGGTGCCATCGTCGAGAGTAGCAAGGAATCTCGATGCGCGCCCGCGGATGAGCCCCGCTCTTACAATTTTTCCGATGAAAATGACTTTGTCCCCGGCTTTGCTATCTGAAATTTTGCTAATGCGCGTGCGATCGACAAAATCCCTCGGTATATTGTATAAGAGGTCCGAAACAGAATGGAAGCCTGCATTGCCTAGAACTTTAAGTCTTTTGGGGCCGAGGCCTGGAAAGGAAGTCAAATCCATATTTAAAAAATACCTATATTTTGCCGCAAATTCAGGATATTAAAAGGAATTCGAATGAAAAAGTTGTTCTTGCTCTTGCTACTTTGCGTTGCATTTGCTTTTTCCGCTGAGTTGACCGTAGAAGCGAAAGTTGCCGAGATTCCGGGCAAAATGCCTCCTAACGACCTTTATAATTACGTCTACATCATTAAGTATAAGGTCATAAAGGTGACAAAAGGGACGCTTGCGCAAAAGGAAATACTTGTTGGTGTTTACAATCCACTCATTCCGCGCGGCGAGGTAAAGGATAAAATGGCTTCCAAGGCAAAGGGCAATGTGCATGCGTTCAAGGCGGGTGATAAACATATACTTAAGCTGATTCCGCTGGAAGACAATTATGATGGCGCAATTGAAGACGAATATTTTGACGATGAATCCGACCGCTATTTGGCTGTAGAGGTCCTTGAAAGCAAGTAATATAAGGGCACCTCTAAAAACTCAATTTTTATGAATTTATCAATAACACTTCGCACTGGTGGACTA
>JALNVO010000116.1 GCA_023231365.1 Fibrobacteraceae bacterium
AAAGGACTAGAAAAGACTGTCGCCAAAGCTCGCGAATTTGTGCAACTTTCAAGCGATCTTAAAGAATGGAAAAAAGCTCTAGGCGGAAACGATGCCGAATTCATTGAAGCGGCAAAAGAAGAAATTCCACCCATCGAAAAGAAGCTTCAAATACTTACAAATGAGCTCCAAATTTTAATGGTGCCCAAGGAACCTTGGGATTTTCGAAATGCAACGCTCGAAATCCGCGCAGGTACAGGCGGAGACGAATCAGCTCTCTTCGCAGGAGATCTCTTCCGGATGTACCGGGGTTATTGCGACAAAATGGGTTGGAAGTCGACCATTCAGGATGCTTCCGAAGGAACTGTAGGCGGCTATAAGGAAATCCGCGTGTTCATCGAAGGTGATAGCGTGTATGGAACGCTCAAATTTGAAAGCGGCGTGCACCGCGTGCAGCGCGTACCCGAAACAGAAACACAAGGGCGTGTGCATACTTCTGCGGCAACGGTAGCGATACTTCCCGAAGCGGAAGACGTGGACGTCGATATCCGCGATGCCGATATTCATATGGATACATACCGTTCGAGCGGCGCTGGCGGCCAATACATCAACAAGACGGACTCCGCAGTGCGTCTCACCCATATCCCGACGGGTGTCGTCGTGAGCTGTCAAACAGAACGTTCGCAACTTCAAAACCGCCTGCACGCAATGGAAATGCTACGTTCTAAAATTTTGGACGCAGTCATTGCGAAAAAAGAACAGGCTGAAGCCGCAAGTCGCAAGGCTTTGGTTGGCACAGGTGACCGTTCCGCAAAAATACGCACTTATAATTACCCGCAGAACCGCGTCACAGATCATCGCGTGAATCTCACGCTCTACAAGCTAGAAAGCGTGATGACGGGAGAAATCCAAGAATTGATCGACGCACTCCAAATGGCGCACGCTCAAGAAGTCCTAGGAAAATTCGCGTGAATACTGTACTTGAAATTTTGAATAAGACAACGACGTTCTTTTCGCACAAAGGAGTACCCGATGCGCGATTGGATGCCCAGTATATTCTTTCACACGGGCTGAAGATGAAGCGGATGGAATTGTACCTCAATTTCGACAAGCCCCTTTCGGAAAACGAGCTTGAAGTGCTTCGCCCCCTTGTAGCCCGCAGAGCAAAACGCGAGCCCTTGCAACACATCATTGGTACGACATGTTTCCGCGGCTATGAAATCCACTGCGACCGCCGCGCTCTCATTCCGCGACCCGAAACAGAATCCATCGTCGATATTTTGAAAGAAAATCTCAAAGGCAAAGAAGCTCTGAAAATTGCGGACATCGGAACAGGAACCGGTGCAATAGCCATTTCTATTGCAAAAGAATTTCCTGGCGCAAAAGTTTTTGCCACGGACATTTCCAAAGAAGCTCTTGATTTGGCAAAAGAAAATGCGAAAGAAAACAGCGCTGAACTAGAATTTTTAGAAGGTGACCTTTTAGAGGCGCTTCCTGCTGGTGAAATGCTCGATGCCATCGTAAGCAATCCACCATACATTCCCGACGGAGAAAAAGAGAAACTCCAACCGGAAGTACGCGACTTTGACCCGGCACTTGCCCTATTTGGCGGTGCAGACGGACTCACTCTTGTGCGAAAAATTTTGGAACAAAGCAGGAACCGTTTAAAAAGCAAAGCTCCAATCCTTTTGGAAATCGGATCAGAAGCCAAAGAAGACAAGATTTTAGAGGCAGAAGCGGCCAATTACCCATGGCTCAAGTGGAAGGGCGCAATTAAAGATTATTGCGGAAACGTGCGCTTTGTGGAATACGAAGCTCTATAGCACATTTAATTGCAATAGTCGCAACCGAAAGCAGCCATAACAAACGTTTCATTTTCTCCGCAGCGATAATAATTATAAAGAGCTTCATCGTCATCTTCTGCAAGTTCCGTCCCTTGAGCAGAGAGAAGCGCGGCAATACGGCGGCGATACGCATCAAACCCCGTTTCCTTGTAAAAGCGGCCAAAAGAAGTCAATTTGTTAGTTTTTTGAGCAGTGCTTATTTGTGTAGTGTTCATATAAGCAAATATACAAAGTCGAACTGACAAAAACTGTCACCTCCCCCAATTTTCACAAGAACAAGCACTTTTCTATTCAAAATCGTACATACTATTATAGCTATTCTCTAGAACTTCATCTTCACTGGACTTGATGTCTGGCTTGCCATCCTTCTTTTTGTCATTGGCCTCCAAACTTTCTTCGTATTGCTTGGAAAGCTTATCGACATAAGCCGTATTTTGATCAACGCGTTTGCGAAGGCGATTCAAATCATCGTCCGAAATGGAAAGCCTCGTCTGCAAGCGCAAATCAGCATCACGGCCCCATGGGGTGCTCCCATAGTTGGAACGGAGTAGCTTCAACACGGCAGAGGCACTATCAAGGCGAGAAGGATCCATTGAAAAAATCATCGCCTTCATATACAAGGCTTGCACGCCGGCCTTTGTATCGGGATAAGCTAGGTAGACGCTATCGTAAGCGGCAAGAGCTTTTACATAAGCGCTATCCACTAGTCCCATACTATCCAAAGGCACATCCGAAGCCGCAATCCAAAGGCTCTCTGCGGAAAGGAATTTGTCGTGAGCATCGTCTTCGCGAGTTTTCACCGTCACTTTTACACCTAAATTAACTTGCGCCTGTTTGGCGTAATCCGAATTCGGATATTTGGCAATAATTTCCTTATAAAGCTGCTCAGCTTTATCCGGATCGCGTTTGAATTCATCATAAATAAAAGCGCGGGCATAGGTGGCGCGCATTACGACACTACTATCCGGCGAAGCATCAATAATCTTGTCCAAACGCACAAGGGAGCTGTCCAACTCCGAAAGCTTAAAGAGGAAAAGTTCCGCAATCTGGAATTCCGTATCAAAGAATTTCTTCTTGCTATTTTCGGTAGTATCCGCAAGCGTATCGGACTTGCGGAGCAAAAGGAGCCTGCGGAGCGCATCCCTCCGTTCTCGGGCATTGCGACCCCATGAGCTCCCAGGATAAGCGGAAAAGCTGCTATCGTAATAAGCAAGGGCTTCTTCGTAAAGCCTCTTCTCCGTCTGGTAAAAGTCGCCCAAATCAAAATAACCGCGCGAAGAATACTCCGTTTTTTCGTAGTCCTCCGTCACTTCGTGCAAAAGTTTTTCACCTTCCGTCCAATTTGTGGCAAGCAGCAAGAGTTCGCCCCGGCGAACCGACAAATCCGCCAAATGTTCTTTATATTCCTTATTGTCAATCATTGCTTTATATTCTTCTGCGGCTTCGGCATAAGCGTTTTCAAACGCCAAGCATTCAGCAGCATGCAGATCCGCGGAATAACGATCGCGGGGATTGAGTTCTGCAATTTCCTTTACTTTGTAATGTTCGCGCGCCTTCGGATAATTTTCCATCTTAAAATAAAGGGATGCTAGCCGCAGATGAGCCTTGCCGCGCATATATGGCGTGCCCGAGGTATCCGCCAGCATTTTTTCGAGCACGGCTATCGCCTGTTCCGTAAAATCACCTTTTTCTTCCAACAGAGCAAGCAGATTCAAAGCATCATGGTAAAACGGATGTTTATCACCTGCATCCAAAATGCTCTGTAAAGCAAAACGGCTTATATCGTAATCCCCGTTCTTATACAGGCAAAAAGCTCTCTCATATTCCACCTTGGGCATAGAATCATGTTCCGGGAAATAACGTTCAAACTCATCATACTTGGTAATAGCCTTGGCCCATTCACCCTTATGGCGGAAAGATTCGCCAATGAGAAAAACAGCCCGAGCCGTTTGGCGTTCATTGTCCGGGAAGCGTTCCAAGACTCGGGATCCCTTCTCAATGACCTTGTCATATTTCTTCGCAGCGGCCCCCTGTGCGACAGATTCGGAGTCCGCCGGAAGAGAATCCAAATGGGCCTGTTCCAATTCCCCAGCCTCTTCATAATTTCTATCTGCATTGAATATGTGATTCAAATACGCACAGCAAGTACAGCCTTCAAAGACTGTGCCGAAGGCGAGTATCAAGAGTGCTGTAAATAAGCGGCGGCGCATTATTGTATAAAATTACAAAGTCAATACTTGGAAAGGTAAGGCAGATATCCGCAAAGTCGAGTCCCATCGGGAATTTTGGAGCGGTCTAGGCGGATCATCCGCACTTCCGAAGGCTTTCCCGTCACACGGGCAAGCATTTCAAAATTATCCCGAGATTCCCAGACAGCGCCTTCGATAACCGTTCCATCACAGTCCGTTTCTCCCGTCTCCGTACCGATCCCGGAAATCCGCGAATTGAGTTGCAGCATCTGCTTGTAAACTTCTGGCAAGCGAGCTGAGGAGTTCCCAGCCACAACATTTGAATCCGTTACAACTACGTGAACGCCATAAAAGCGGCCCTTTTCATCAAAAAGCGCCGTATATTGATGGAAGTATGGCGCGTCATAAAAAGATTCCCGCCAGGCATTATCCGAAATTTTTTTGAAATTGGCCGCTGAATATTTAGAAAAGAATTCTTTAGTCGTCGCGCCATAGCGTACAAGATAATGCCCAAGACTCGTTTCAAAAGAATGTTCTGAAGTGGGCAATGTCCGCATGCTGTCAATGACGCGATTAAGATCATTTGCCAAGAGACCGTCACGCATAGAAGGGGGAGGTACAGCAGATGCTTCTTGCAACCGGAGCTGTATATCAGGATAATCAGGATCGCGATTTTGAATCTCAATAAATTCACTTTTTGCCATGGAAAAGTCGCGCCCCTTGAGATAGGCCCTGCCAAGCGCTTCTCGAAGAGGCAAATTCTCTGGATATTGATTCACCAGAGGTTCTAGAATATCATACGCAACTTGTGCCCGGTCCTTGGGGGAAAGCCTTGTCGGAGAGGAAATCTTTCCAGGCGGAGATTTTTCACCGAGCGATTGGATAGCATCATCGGCAGCCCTAAAATCGGGATGGATTGCTAGAATGCGGCGATATATATTTTCCGCATCATCAAACTTTCCTTTGTATTCAAGAAGATATCCTTGAAGGCAAAGAAGTTCGGGACTTGCTGGAAATTTTGACAATGCATATTCAACCACCAAAGAACAACTGTCCAGGACGCCTTCATCATGATAAGTTTTCGCAAGGAGAACATAGGGTTCCGGAATATCGCCTAAAGAAAGGCTGATTGCCGCACGGCTTTCTTCGATACTTTCAATATAACGACCTTCGCCAAACAACAATTTTGCATAAAGTAATCTGGCATCCGCCATAGAAGGAGCTTTTTCTTTAGCAAGCCTCGAGAGTTCCAAAGCAGAAGACAAGTCTCCCGCCTTTTGTGCCATCCGGGAATCCAGATAGAAAGAAACTGCTGCTTGAGGGAAGCGCGCCTTTAATGCTTTGACAACAAAATTCAATTCCGATTCTTTTTGAGGAGAAAGAGAATCTATGCTAAGCAAGGCTTTTGCCGCGCCCCATTCCGCAGCAAAAGCATCCGGATATTGTAAAGCGATCGCCTCAAAAACTTCTGATGCATCAAGATATTTTCCGTTCAAGGCTAAATCGGAAGCCCTCTTCAATTCTTGCCTAGTCGATGCAGGCATAGAAGAAAGCCCTGAAGACGTATCAGGAACTTCTCCTACAAAAATAAAAGATCCGGCAGAAAGTCCGAAAGGAACATTTTCAACCTCGATCGTCTTCGGTCCAACCTTTTCATAAATCGTATAGATAAGGATCGCGAGAAATGCACCCCCCAGGAGCGTCAAAAAGAAATACGCCGCTTTGCGGGCCTCGCTTCGGGAAATTCGCATTATCCGCCCAAGAAATCGGAAAGTTTATCCTTATTCTCTTTGCTTTTCTGGAGTTTGCGGAGTGTTTTGTTCTTGATTTGACGTACGCGCTCCCGGCTGAGCTTCAAATCTTCGCCGATATCCTTGAGCGTTGTATCTTCAACAGCATCGAGTCCATAGAACATCCGGAGAATTTCTTCTTCGCGCTGCGGGAGAGAAGAGAGCGTGCTCTGAATAAGTTTTTTGCGCTCCTGCTTCTCCATTTCATCTTCCTGGCCACCATCTGTCCCAAGAACATCCATCAACGTACTTACAGAATCGCCAGAGCCCGGATCATCGCCTATCGGCGCATCAAGAGAGATGTCGACGATCTTTTCCATTACTTCCACAATATCCCGTTCAGAACCGGCAAATTCAGGCATTGCGATGGTGCGCTCATAGTCACCGCCATTCATAACAAGAGCACGCTTAAAGCGGTTGACCAACGCTAATTTGTTAGGAGGAATGCGAACCGACCCCACCTGTTCAAAAAGAGCTTTCTGTATGGACTGGCGAATCCACCACACAGCATAGCTGATGAACTTGACATCTTTGCTCATATCAAAGCGGCGAGCGGCCTTAAACAAGCCCAAATTGCCTTCATTGATGAGATCAAGAAGCGAAAGCCCGCGCCCCTGATATTTCCGAGCCACGCTCACGACAAAACGCAGGTTGCCTCGAATCAGATGCTGCAACGCAGACTGACGGATCGCCGGGGTTTCGCCGTTCTTGATGATGGAGATGAGCACGGTTTCTTCCTGCGGGGTCAGAGTAGGATACCGGTTCAAATCGCGAAAATACAAAGATTCGTTAAAGTCACTCATACTAATTTTATGCCTACAAAATCACTTGTGTCCGCTTACAATTATGTTTTAAAAACTTTGTTAAATATGGCTTTTTACTTTGCTTTCGTCAAACGCTGTAAAAAATCATACGGGTAAATTCCCGTGCGATGCCCATCAGACCAGAGAATCCCGACAGCATAACGGCCTATCGACTGGATACTTTCGATGGAAATATCTTCTGGAACGGTCGATGGGTCGAGCAAATGAGCTCCTGTATTCTCGTCAACGCAAAGAGCACAGGGACAGGCCAAACGCAAATCGCGCAACTTGAAAACAGACCTAGATCCATCGTCAAAGTCAAAGCCAAGTTCGCCTTTTTCTGTGCGGAAAATTTTGACAGGCTGTATCATGCTTTACCTTCTAGCGGGATTTCATTCCAACGCAGATTGAAATTGTGAAGGACCTTGCTTTCGCTGTCTTCCAAAAGAGCAATGGAGCGGATCGTTCGCTCCGCGATCTCGGCAAAGGTGCGACCCGAAGTACTGTTGGGATAGCGGAGCACAACCGGAGAGCCCAAATCTCCGCAATCAGCAACGCCCGGTTCCAGAGGGACCTTTCCGAGGAGGGGCACTCCTAGAGCCTTAGCAATCCGCTCACCGCCACCCGTGCGGAAAATATCATGCCGCTTGCCGCAGCCATCACATACAAAATAACTCATGTTTTCTACGATACCTACTACAGGAACCCCCACAGAGTCAAACATAGCAAGTCCTTTGCGGCAATCAGCGAGAGCTACTTCTTGAGGAGTCGTCACTACCACTGCGCAAGTCATCGGGCAATTCTGCGTGAGCGTGAGCTGAATATCGCCCGTTCCAGGAGGAAAATCAACAAGAAGGTAATCCAAAACACCCCAGCGGACGCGGTGAATGAAATTCTGAATCATCTGGCTCGCCATAGGCCCGCGCCAAATGGTCGCCTTATCCGAATCAGCAAACATCGCCATTGAAATAAGCTCTATCCCGCCTTTGGTAATTACCGGCGAAATAGTGCGGTCATCATGTACTTCCGGCGCAGAGTCCACCCCGAACATAATGTTCATAGAAGGGCCGTAAATATCTGCATCCAAAACACCGACCCTAGCCCCTGCAAGGCTGAGCGCCATAGCCAAATTCGCCGTTACCGTAGATTTGCCGACGCCGCCCTTTCCGCTCGCTACGCCAATAATGCGATGCACATCCTTGAGAAGAGCATTGTCCATTGGTGCTGCTTTAGAGGCAGAAGCTACACGCCCATTTGAAGCTTTGAGATTTACCGTAGCTGTTATGGCACCTATATCGCGGAGAATCTGTTCGCATTGATCCTTAAAGCGGTCGCGGACGGGGCACGCCGGAGTAGTGAGAACCAAATCAAAAATGACATCGCCTTTTCCAGAAATTTGGATGTTCTGGACAAAACCTAATTCGACAATGTTCTTTTGTAAATCCGGATCGCGGACGACGGACAAAGCATTCAATATCTGTTGTTCATTTATCACGGGAACACCTTCTTTCAATAACCAAAATAGAAAAAACTATATTGAGAATATGATCAAAGTTTTACTACTCATCGGAACAGGAAGCTTCTGCGGCGGAATTCTCCGATACCTCATTTCTCAGTTCGCCAAAGAGTACTTGCCCGGAGCATTTCCTTTTGGCACTTTTGCCGTCAACATATTGGGCTGTTTTTTGATCGGCGTCTTTTATGGACTTTCAGAACATATCAGCGGTTTTAGCCCCGAGCTCCGCACATTTCTCACCATTGGATTTTGCGGCGGATTCACCACATTTTCTACGTTCGCAAATGAAAGCCTTTCTCTCTTAAAAGGTGGAAACGCCCTCTACTTTGCCCTCTATGCAGGGCTGAGCGTCTTCCTCGGGATTCTCGCCGTCTATCTTGGAAATTGCACGACAAAATTTGTGTAACAAAGTAATTATGCCAACTAACAGAAGCTAAACCTAAGGGCGCGCATCGTCATTTATCCAAGCCCGTACAAGCTCTTCTTACCGAAATAAACATCTTAAAAAGTCCATACCCAATCAATGTGCCAATAGCACCATGAATCACATCGTCCCATTCTGCCAACCCT
>JALNVO010000117.1 GCA_023231365.1 Fibrobacteraceae bacterium
AAAAATAAAAGGCCTCACCGGAAAGCGGCTCGAAAAATTTCTGGGGTCCTGGCAGCAGATGCGCGAAAGCCGCGAAACGATGCTATTCCTTTATGGACACGGAATCACAGGTTCTGTCGCGCTCCGCCTGTGGCGGCAGTACACTCAGCAGACTATTTCCATCATCACAGAAAATCCTTATATTCTCTGCGAAGAAGTGTGGGGAATAGGATTTGTGAAAGCAGACGAAATAGCCCGCAAAATCGGCATCTCCGAAACAAGTGAAAGCCGACTCAAAGCAGGGCTCTGTTACACCATTTTCAAGGCATCGTCGAGCGACGGACACACATACCTCCCCCGCGAAATACTACTGAAGAAGGCCGCAGAAGAACTGCGCCTCACGCTCGAAGACCCGGGAGATGCAGATAACTTAATCTATGCCCTCGGGAACTTAGTCAACGAACGCAAACTGGATGACTGCGGCGGAAAAATCGCTGTTCCACAGCTCGCCCGCGCAGAAGCTTTTATTGCCGAATTCATCCAAAAACACGTAGCTATTGAAGATCCGGATAACGGCAAGGAACTCGCCTTGCTGACACAAGCGCTCGAAGATTTCGAAAATTCACAGGGAATCGCCTATGATTCCACCCAAAAATCAGGCATTTGTAAAGCATTCCAAAGCCGGATTTTCATTATTACAGGTGGCCCGGGAACGGGCAAAACAACGATGCTCAAAGGAATCATTGCCCTCGCCGATTCAAAAAAAGAGAGCGTAATCCTTGCCGCTCCTACGGGGCGCGCCGCCCGGCGTATGCAAGAAGTAACCAGTCACACGGCAAGCGCCATCCACCGGCTTCTCGAAGTCAATCCAGAAACAAAGCGATTTACCCGCAATGAAGATTTTCCGCTCGATGCAGACCTAGTCATCATTGATGAATTCAGTATGGTCGATTCCTGGCTCTGCGCAGGGCTTATGCGGGCTCTTCCCAAAACGGCAAGGCTCATTCTTATCGGCGACAAGGATCAACTACCAAGCGTCGGCCCGGGGAACGTTCTCCGCGATCTCCTCGCTACACCCCAAATTCCGAGCATTAGGCTTTCCCGCATTTTTCGCCAAGCAAGTGGCAACGACATCGCCGAGAAAGCAACGCTCATCAACCAGGGGCATAAGCCCTCTCCCATTGAAGGCTCCAATTTTCATTACCTGACTTTTGAAAGTGAGACCGAAGCGTTGGACATTCTTTCCGATCTCATTTCGCACAAAGTCGCTGAATTCATCGGCAAGGAGGCTGTTCGCGATTTGCAAGTGCTTTCGCCGATGCATAAAGGGCCTTTCGGAACGATTGCCCTCAATGAATTTTTGCAGAATCTACTGAACAAGGCGCCAAAAGGATTCTCGTTCAACGGCATCGATTGGAAAGTCGGTGACCGGGTGATGCAACTCAAGAACAACTACGAAAAAAACGTGTTCAACGGCGACATCGGCTACATTACCAAGCTCGAAAAAGAAGACCAGCGGATATTTGTCAACTTTGATGGGCGCGAGGTCTCCTTCGAAGGGCTCGAACTTGAAGAAATGAACCTAGCATACGCCTGCACGATCCACAAAAGCCAAGGAAGCGAATACCCCGCCGTCATCCTTGTGCTCGACAATTCCCACTACCGGATGCTTCAGCGAAACTTGATCTATACGGGAATAACCCGAGCCAAAGGACATGTCTGGATTTTGTCCCGTCCTGGTGCTCTTGATGAAGCGATCCGCAACAACCGCACCGTGCACCGCTACACCAAACTCGCAGAGGCGTTCATGGAAAAGCCTCCTTCTCCGGACAGGAACCAATCGTTGGAAAATCCGTATGGAGATTTCATGAATATGATCAATTCCCTATAAATTTTTATGCAACAAAAAGCCCGCACTTTAAAAGTGTGGGCTTTTTGTTTTGTATTATCACTTCAATAGTTATTCTTCATCGGAAGATGCATCAGAAGAAGACGGTACCTGAATAATAGAACCGCTCGTTCCAAGGCTGTCTCCTGTACCTTTGTCGCTACTGCAAGCAGAAAGGGATGCTACAGCGAGAAGCGCTGCACAGACGAGAGCTAACAAAATCTTTTTATTCATAATATTCCTCCCAGAAAAATCTGGATTAAATGTTTTTATGACTGTTTATTAGCCATTAGAAATAAAGGAATCCGCCGAAAGAAATGAACACGCCCCGTCCATTAAAAATAGCGTTCGTTCCAGTGAAGAAGTCATCGCCAAGGGCGAATTCAGCGGCATAGCGGTTGTCCTTCTGATAACGGAATCCGACTGTAGCGGAAGCTGTATTCGATTTGGACTGAAGAACAGTGTAGTCGACTGCAGAGTCATCCGTTCCCGAACCAAAACCGAAGAGAAGCCAAGTATAGGAAGCTTCACCAAAGAGAAGGACGTTATCCGTAAGAGAGAGTTCGCCAAGAATGTTCGGTTCTAAGGAGAGTCCAATTTCAAAGAGGCTCTCATCCTTCTTCGGAGCAACGTCCCCCAGAGCACTGGTAGAATCATAGCCATCAAAGAACACAACCGGAAGAGCGTTGTTAGATCCGACAAACACGCGGGCGCGTTCATTGCTGAGAACCTTCGTGCCCAAATTGAAATAAGGCGCAAATTTCGTATAAGAATCAGCATTTTCATCCGTCGTAACACTTCCAACAGAAGTATAACTCGAATGCCGGATAATGTCCGCACCGAGGGTCCACGCAATGGAACCTGACGCATTATTGATGTTCACATTAATAGTAAGAGAGTCATAATTTTCATCGGATGCTTTGCCACTATCGGGATCTGCACTCTGTTCTTCTGCCGTAGTGAGCCAATCAACGGATGCGGCGAGAGCATAGCTGCCAAGCGCCATAGAGAACTTTGCGCCCCAATCATCGCCAGCTTCCGTTATACCGGTGCTGCCACCATCTTGACTCTGATGAAATTGACCGAGAGCGAGATTCAAAGATAAGCCCCAAGAGTCCTTCATTGCGATACCTGCAGTAAGACGACCCAGATCCTCGGAATTGTCGAACATACCGAAAAACGTCGTTTTTTCGCCGAAAGAAACGAGTCCGCGTTCAACAGCCGGTTCAACGTACAAGAGCTGCGTACCGCCGAAATTATGGGGGCGGGCGAGATAGTCATTGATGTTGCTAGCTGCAGCTTCGTTGCCGACGGTATTATAAGCACTACCGCGGAGACCGTCAAAAACGGCTGAAGATGCAGAAGCCGGAGCTACCGGAGCCGCAGCGACAGGTGCGGATTCTGCCACAGGTGCAGCTGCCGGAACAGAAGCAGCCGGTTCAGCGGCAGATTCAGCATAAAATCCATCTTGGGCAAAAGCTACCGCACACGCGACAACGCTAAAGCCCGCCAATAACTTCAAGTTCATAACACCTCCATTAAGTGTAATAAAAGAACTAAGCCTAAATAAATATTAGTAAATCCTTGTCTTTTTTTACAGATACCTAAGAAACATTTCGTTTACAAGTTTCTATGTTTATTTTATGCGGCTATCTCCTAAGATCTTCATTTTCTCGTTTTTTGCGGGATTTTTGAATTGCGTAGTAGCAGAAACGGTCTCTCAACCAACAGGAACTGACCGAGGCGTCGTGCAAACGGATTTTTTCAAACACGCCGCAATTTCTGATGATTTTAACGAGATGTGGTCCTATCAATTCGTATTTGACAACGGAACCAGAGCTTACGTAAATTACGCGACGCTACATATTCCAGGCTCCGGCGAAAAAGTGGGCTGTGACATCTCCTTTACGAACTTCAAAGGGAAGAATCAAAGCGTAGGCCGGCAATACCCACCAGAACGCCTTAAAGAAGACAAATCCAAAATTCGCATTTCCGTAAAAGAGGAATACGCAATGGAGGGAATGCCCGGTAAAGGCCATCGTGTGCTATTTTCTGCAAACAAAAACGGAAAATTTCTTCTGGATGTTACATTCGAAAGCGCCCAAGCAGGTAAAGTCCCCGGAAATGGCATCTGGAAAATCGGCGAAGAAAAACATGCGGAATATATCCTCATCCCCTATGGACGCGTAAAAGGAAAAATCGCATTTAACAGCGATACTATTGAAGTTTCCGGATACGGCTATATGGAACACACTTGGCAAACCACCGACGCTACAAAACTTGCAGAACGAGCCTTCAATTTTTCCTCTCCTTCGACAAAAGCATTCGCCGGGCGACTCGCTGTTACATCAAGCGGGAACCCATTCGGATATGTCATCCATAACGGGAAAACGCTTCTGCCCCAAACAATAAGCGAAAATGGGCGGATTTATTCGGGAAAAGAGTTTCCCAAAGGGCCTCTTAAAATTTTGTGGGCAAATTCAAGCGATGCCCTCACAATCGACATGTCGCACCCAAAAGAGAAATTTTCACTCCTGAATAATTTCGACGGATGGATCGTCAAAAAAGCCGCCAAATTGATGATGGGCGGAGAAATCTTTTTTTGGCGGGGCCGTTCCAAAAATCCCGAAGGTCTCATTTTTGACTGGAGCATTACAGGACTCTAATCATGACAAAATTCCGCCCCTGCATTGATATTCATCAAGGAAAAGTAAAACAAATCGTCGGAGGCTCTCTTTTGGATAGCGCTCCCCCCTTGACTCATTTTACAAGTTCCGAATCACCGGCCTATTACGCAAATCTCTATAAGAGGGACGCACTCAAAGGCGGACACGTGATTATGCTCGGAAGCGGTAATGCAGACGCAGCCAAAGAAGCTCTCGCCGCATACCCGGGGGGCCTCCAAATCGGCGGAGGAATTAATCCGGGCAATGCTGAAGATTTTTTAGATGCAGGCGCATCCCACATTATCGTCACCAGCTGGATTTTTGAGGGTGCAAAGCTCGACTTTGAAAAAGTCCGCGACCTTTCAGAGCAAGTCGGCAAGAACCGCCTGGTCCTAGACTTAAGCTGCCGCCGCACAAAAGACGGCTGGAATGTGGCCACTAACCGCTGGCAGACAATTACCGATGCTAAAATCAACGAAGAACTTCTGATTATACTCGGAGCGTACTGCGATGAATTCCTAATACATGCTGCAGATGTCGAAGGACTTGAAAAAGGAATGGATGAAAAGCTGATTCAGTTCCTTTCAGAAGCCTCCCCCATCCCTGTTACTTACGCTGGAGGGGCCCGCAGCATAGAAGACTTGACCCGTTGCAAAAGTCTTTCAAACGGCAAAATAGACCTGACGATCGGAAGCGCTTTGGACATCTTCGGAGGAAAGGGGGCGCGATATGAAGAATGCGTCGAATTCAACCTTCGATAGCCGTCCTCCAATTTTTGGGCGGAGAATAACAAGTGTTTTTCCAAAAACATTCTCGATACCCCATCAAAGTACGGGAACCATTAAAGCTGGGCTCATCGTGCCCATGCTTGCCGCAGAAATCCTCTTTAACTTGCCGGCACTGCTCTTTTTGCGGTTCTACCTCAAAAAGCATAAAAACAAGAAAAATAGAATTTTCAGGGTAGCCTATTTTGCGGATTGCCTAGACGAAGTGAACGGCATTGCGAATAACCTCCGCGAAGTAACCTCCTATATGCGGAGTACCGGGAAGCAAGCAAGCCTTATCGGTTGCGCATTCCATACCCGTACACGGGGAGTCATTGAAAACAGCTATGTCTTTTTACTCCCGCGTTTTTTCAGCATGGAAGCCTACGGATATTCAAGCACAGAACTTGCTCTTCCTCATTTTGGACAACTCGCAAAGCTTTTAATGCGCTATCCAATAAGTCTTCTGGAAATCGAAACTCCTAGTGCAGGTGGCATAGCCATCGCCATAGCGGCCCATATAGCAGGGATCAAAGTCATCAGCCACTACCGCACGGACGCCACCGGTTATGTCCGTATGCTCGTACCTGCAAAATGGATCCATACCACCGTTCTTTACTTTATACGCATTTTCTGCAAAGTGACGCGTCCAATAGTCGTTCCTTGCGAGACTTATAAAAAGATCCTTCAAAATGAGCTCAAAGTTCCAGAAAAAGACATAGCAATCCTTCCGCGCGGAATAGCTCTTTCTAGCTACAATCCGTCCTATCGGGGAAAAGGAACGTGGGAAAACATATTCCATACAATAAAAAGAAATGCGCGCTTTCTCTATGTAGGTCGCATATCTAAAGAAAAAGGCCTTCCTTTTTTGGAAGAAGTGTGGCACGATTTTCACAAGATGCATCCTAATGCAGAGCTCGCATTTGCCGGCGATGGCTGGTATCTTGAAATTCTAAAGAAAAATTTCAAAGAAGAAGAAAATGTCTTCTACGCAGGCAATCGGGGAGGTAGCGAGCTCGCAGGCCTCTATGCCGATGCGGATTACTTTGTGTTCCCTTCCGGCACAGATACTTTTGGAAACGTCGTCGTCGAAGCACTCGCTTCAGGTACGCCAGCTATCGTTACAGACAAAGGCGGTCCCCAAGACATAATCCGCAACCATAATTGCGGATACATACTTCCATTCCGCGATAAAGCCTCTTGGCTCGAAACCTTTGGCAAATGCGTTCAAGGAATAGCAACTGAAGAATATTCGGCTATGCGCGAAAATGCAAAAATACGTTCGACAGACTTTACCCTTGATAAATCAGCAAACGCTCAATGGAAATTTTTTGAAAAAATTTGTGGATATAAAGAAGAATAATGCTAAGTAAAGACCCAAATAAAAAATACGACTCCCGCCCGGAAATATTCGGACGGAAAGTAACCAGCGTATTTCCAAAATATTTTTCCTTTTCACACCAAAGACCCGGAAATATTCGCACTTGCATGATACCTCCCATTGTTTTTTGGGAAGTCATTAGAAATATTATCCCTTTGCTCAAATTGCGTTCTTACCTTGCAAAAAAGAGAAAAGAAAATCGAACAGGGAAAATTCGTGTCGCATTCTATTCCGACAATTTGGACGAAGTGAATGGAATCGCCAACAACCTGCGCCACGTCATTTCATTTATGCGAAATAATGGCTACCAAGCAGCACTTGCCGGAAGCGCATTCAATACCCGCATGAACGGTGTTGTTGAAAATGGTTATGTGATTCTCCTTCCACGCATTTTCAGTATGGAGCAGCTGGGTTATTCCAACAGCGAGCTCGCCATTCCGCACGTGCACCCGGCAATACGCCTCATAAAGCGCTACCCGGTCGATATCGTAGAACTGGAAACCCCGAGTCCGGGAGCTTGGGCGATCGGTATCTGCGCAAAACTTGCAGGCATTAAAGTCATCAGCCATTACCGCACAGACGTACCTACTTACACGCGCACTCTCGTAAAAGCAAAATGGATGCACACATACGTCCTTTGGCTCATGCAAATTTTCTACCACTTTACGCGGCCCGTGATAAGTCCCTGCAAAGATTACAAGGATATTCTCGTCAAGGACATCAAAATTCCACGCAACGACGTACAAATACTTCCTCGTGGTATTCCCCTTGAAAATTACAGTCCCGAAAACCGCGGCAAAGGCGTTTGGGAACGTTTCAGCGATTTCAAAAACAAAGTCCGTTTCATTTATGTCGGGCGCATCTCCAAAGAAAAAAATTTGCCCTTCCTCGAAAATTTGTGGATGGACTTTCGCAAAAAAAATCCGGATGCAGAACTGATGCTCGTGGGCGACGGTTGGTACTTACAAGAGATGAAAGAGCATTTTAAAAACACCCCCGAAGTTCATTTCGCAGGAGTACAGGGCGGAGCCGCTCTCGCCGGGCTCTATGCCGACGCAGACTATTTCCTCTTCCCGAGCAATACGGACACTTTCGGCAACGTGGTCGTTGAAGCGATCGCTTCTGGAACGCCGGCTATCGTAAGCGACAAGGGAGGCCCGCAAGATATCGTGTACGGAAAAAATTGCGGATTCATCCTCCCCGCGGACAGCAAAGCATCTTGGCTCTCACAAATGGAAGCCTGTATAAGGGTTCGGGAGAATGACGCAGAATACCAAGGACTCCGCAAAAATGCTTACAATCGGAGCAAGGACTACACTCTTGAAAAATCCGTCAAAGAACAATGGAACTTCTTCGAACGCTTGTACACAAAATCTTATTACAGTAAATGAAAAGCTCTGCAATTGGTTTGTCAAAAACCACGCGAATTTTCCCTGGCGCTTAAAAGATTTAAGGGCTTTACGCGATCCATACGCCGTATGGATCAGCGAAACGATGCTCCAGCAAACGCAGGTTTCTACGGTGCAAGAAGCCTTCAAAAAATGGATGACTGATTTTCCAAACGTTCTTGTCCTCTCCAAAGCAAGCGAACAAGAAGTCCTTTTGCATTGGCAAGGGCTAGGCTATTATACGCGTGCCCGCAATATTTTAAAAGCAGCAAAGGATATCGTCAAAAAATATTCGGGAAAGTTCCCGGAAAATCGGGGTAATCTAGAAAGTCTTACCGGGGGGGGAGCATACACCGCCGGCGCCATCTTAAGCTTAGCTTTTCATCAGCAGGAGCCAATTCTCGATGGCAATTTAGTCCGAATCTTTTCAAGGCTCTACTTGTGGAATTTTCTCCCTGATGGAAAAGGAAATAAAGAAAAATACTGGGAAGAAGCTGAGAAATGGTGCGGACTGGGAAAAGCTTTCCTTACAAATGAAGCTTTAATGGAACTTGGACGTTCCGTGTGCAAAAAAAGTTCG
>JALNVO010000118.1 GCA_023231365.1 Fibrobacteraceae bacterium
TAGAGTGCCCTGCGGCATCTGCGCGATGTCTCGTCGATGCATGCCTTGCTGCTTGCCGGTTTATCCGTTCTGTCTGTCATTTTCTTTTCCTCTGTTGTTGAATTTAGTTTTTAAAATTCAACTAAGAAAAGGCCTTTTTCTGTCTCAAATTTCCAGACCACTATACAATTTCCCTGTCTCTTTTTTCGATACTACTGTACTTGATTTTTCTGTTCAAAAAAGGGAACCAGTTCATACATCGTAGTTTGATTCTTGCCAATTTGCTCAGCTATTTCGGCTTTGCGCAGTTTTTTAGCGCCCTTTTTATTAATTTGGAATTGGTTTTATGGCTAAATGATGACCAACAAAAGGTAATATTATGATGGTTTTATTTCCTATCATTTTCATCCTAGGCTACGTATTTATCGCCGTGGAACATCTCATTAAAATCAACAAATCAGCAACAGCACTCGTTCTTGGAAGTATTTTATGGTTGCTGTGGTTCATCGTTTCGGGGAACAATGCTACTACTTCGCATGAGTTGGAATCATCTCTGCTGGGAATCGCGCCGATCATATTTTTCTTGATGGGTGCTATGACGATAGTTGCCATTGTAGATTCTTATGATGGTTTCGATATTATTACTTCGCGGATTCACACTAAAAGCACGCTACGGCTCCTATGGCTCATTTCCATTGTTACATTCTTTATGTCGGCTGTACTTGATAATATGACGACCGCTATCGTTATGGTAACGCTCACAAAGAAGCTCGTTTCCGATGTGCGGAGCAGACGTTACTTTGCTGGTATGATCATTATTGCTGCGAATGCTGGTGGTGCCGCATCCCCCATTGGGGATGTAACAACAACAATGCTTTGGCTTGGCGGTCAAATTTCTGCAATGGGAATCGTCGAGAGAGTAGGTGTCGCCAGCCTTCTTAATTTATTCATTCCGCTTCTTTTTATCTCTTACCGCTTCCGTGGTAAGCCTCTGGCTAATGAATTCGATACAAATAAAAATTCTATCGTCCCTTCACGCCTGGATCGGGACATTGTATTTTTATGCGGAATTGGAGGGCTTGTGCTCGTTCCTGTTTACCGTTCTGTTTTTGGACTTCCTCCCTATATGGGGATGGCGCTTTCCTTAGGCCTCCTCTGGCTCCTGACAGATATCATCCTCAAAAGGAAGGACGAGGCTACTCAGGATTATTTCAAAATTGGCAAAATTTTGAAAAAGGTTGATTTACCTAGTATTCTCTTCTTCACGGGTATTCTTCTCGCTGTTAGCGTTTTGGAAGCGAATGGGCAATTAGCAGGGCTTTCCAATTTGCTGACAGAGAAAATCGGCGATTTGAAGATCATTGTCACTTCAATCGGCCTTTTCAGTTCCGTTATCGATAACGTTCCACTCGTTGCTGCCATTATGGGCATGTATAATCTTTCTGCATTTCCGATGGATTCTTTTCTTTGGGAATTCACCGCTTATTGTGCAGGCACGGGGGGGAGCATTTTGATTATCGGTTCCGCTGCAGGTGTAGCAACCATGGGCCTTGAAGATATTTCTTTTGGTTGGTTTTTCAGACACATTACACCCCTTGCCCTTATCGGTTATTTCGGCGGCTGCGTAGCCTACCTTCTAATGCAATACTTATTTTAACGGATCTATTTTTTTAACAGAAAGATTTCCGTCTTTGACAACAAATGAAATTTCAAAGTCGGCGAACTTGAACCCATAAACACGCTCTCCGTCCTCCTTATAAGCTGGACGGGGATCTTGTGATAAAATTTCTAGTAACGCGTCCCGTTTTTCCGGCAGAATTTTTTCAAGTTCTTCTGGAGGGCAAGTCACATCCAAGTGATATCCTTGTACATTTTCGGCAAAACCGCTGTTAGCTTTTTTAATCGAGTCCGCATAAGGTAAATAAGGCTTTATATCTACTATGGGCGTTCCATTCATTAAATCCGCGCCCGAAACGATGAGATAGGGACCTTTAGGTGAATCCAAAATAATTTTTTCCAATTTGACAGCGGAAAGCGCTATGGGATTTGGCCTAAATGACGAGCGCGTGGCAAAGACACCTAAACGCTTGTTGCCTCCCAGTCGAGGCGGTCTCACCGTGGGTTTCCAAGAATCACGTTGATTTTCGGAAAAAATCCAGAGCAGCCATAAATGTGAAAAGCCATCCAAACCTCGAAGCGCATCTGGATTTTTATATGCATCTTCGAACACAATCTGAGATTGCAAGCTTTTTAACAGTCCGCTTTGACGCGGAATGCCAAATTTACTATGAAAATCGGACTTAACAGTCGCTATCGTTTTAAAGACGAATTCGTTTTGCATGAAGGCGTATATAGTAATTTATTTCTACCTTTGGGCTCAATATGAAATTTTCAGAACTTCCGTTAGATGACAACTTGCAGCGTGCAATTGTCGATGCATCTTACACAAACCCCACTGCAATTCAAGAAAAAGCAATTCCGCCTCTTCTTGAGGGGAAAGATTTAATGGGCATTGCCCAGACGGGAACAGGTAAGACCGCTGCCTTTGCACTCCCGATTCTGCAGAACATTCTCGCATCTGGAACTGTCCGTGAGCAAAAAACAATTCGGGCGCTGGTTCTCCTCCCCACAAGAGAACTCGCCATCCAAGTTTCCGATTGTTTTGAAATGTATGAGAAGTATACGCGTATCACGAGTACTTGCATCTTTGGGGGTGTTTCTGATGTCCCGCAAAAGAGGGCGCTTTCCCGCGGTGTCGATATTCTTGTCGCCACTCCAGGACGCCTTTTGGATCTTATCAATCAACGGGTTATTTCGCTCCGCAAGCTCGAATATTTCGTTCTTGATGAAGCTGACCGTATGCTTGATATGGGATTCATCCACGATATTCGCAAGGTTGTAGCACTTCTCCCGCCCGTGCGCCAGAATTTGTTTTTTTCAGCGACTATGCCTCCCGACATTACAAAGCTCGCTGCAAACATTCTTCGCTCGAATCCGGTGCGGATTGAAGTTGCCCCGCAAAGTACGCCTATCGAACGCATTAACCAGACCATCTATCATATTGATAAGCGCAGCAAGGGGACGCTTCTCAAAACGCTTCTTCTTACCCATCCAGAAATGTCAAAGGTGCTTGTCTTTAGTCGTACCAAGCATGGTGCAAATCACATTTCTGAAGTGCTCGAAAAAGCTGGAATTACTTGTGCGGCCATCCACGGCAACAAAAGTCAGACTCGTCGCCAGGAAGCCCTTGGCAATTTTAAATGCAATCAGATCCGTGTCCTCGTGGCCACAGACATAGCTGCCCGAGGGATTGACATCGACGATGTGACGCACGTGTTCAATTACGACCTTCCCGATGTTCCTGAAACTTATGTGCATCGAATTGGTCGCACAGCAAGAGCTGGCAAGGGTGGAGCTGCCATTGCATTCTGTGATTCTGAAGAGGTTTCCGACTTAAAGGCCATTGAACGAATTATGCGGATGCACATCCCAGAAGGTGACAATGCCATCCTTGAAACTCTCCCTAAGGAAGCCCCACAGAGCAGAAATAGTCAACGCCAAAACAACGGCAACCATCCTGGAAAATCGTATGGCAGTAATCACCGCAGAGGTAATGCTTTCGGTAGCCAAAAACGCTTTCGCGATGACCATCCGCAAAGAGAAGACCGGAGCAATCAAAATCAGAATAATGGAGAGCCGCATCCGCAAGCACCGCGGACCCATTCTGGAAAGCGCCCCGGGAGTAAAGCTCGCAAACGTTTTTGGCAGAGCAAAAAAGATGGTCAAGGCCCGCAAGGATAGAAAAATTTATTTAAAATCATAAAGCACTAAAGGGGTTCTTTTTTGAACTAAGGCGGTTCATTTTTTCTAACAGAAAAATCGGATTTCTTAGTTGATCTTTTTCCCTACGCAGCATCCGTGAGTCGGACACGTCCGTAATATAATCCGAGGGGTGTTCCCGTCAAGGGACTAGTGCTCCCTCACGCCGTTGTAGCGCTCGATCACCGCCGTCAGATAGGCGAAGCTGTTCTTCAAACGGATGTAGGTGATTGTCCGTGCTTCACACCTGATTCAAACGGTTCGTGACGATGTTCTGGAGCAGGTAGGGATGCTTTTTGCTCATCGCATAGGGGGCTTGGACAGGACCGGTCCCGGATAGACGGCGTCGATGCCCATCGTTTCCATCAGGTGCCGGATCTGGCGGCGGCCCGCGTGGATTCCGTGGTGGCATTCTAGGGCGGACTTCAGCTTGCGCAGGCCCGATGTCGGATCCTCCGTGAAGAGAAAAATCGATTTTCTCCATGATCCGGAATTTGGATTCCGAGATCTTCGATTTGTAGTAGTAGTTCCTGCGGCTGATCCCGAGCTGGCGGCACTACCTGCTGATGCTGTAGCCATCTTCCGGTTTCGCTATCCCCGCTTTCATAGCAATCCCAACTTCTTTAATTTTTTTAGAAACGCGATGTCCATTTCCTTTTCCCCGATGACCTCGTGGAGATCGTCGCGTTCCCTCTCAAGCCTCGCGATTTTCTTCTTCTCATCCTTGGGCCCCCTGAATACGGAGGTTGCGTTCTGTAGGAAGAATGCCTTCCATTGACTTATCTGGTTGGGATGAATTCCGAATTCGGAGGAGAGTTCCGCCAACGTCTTGTCTTCGCGCAGTGCGGCGAGGGCGACCTTCGTCTTGAATGCCTCGTCTGGAGACCCTGCGGGTGCGTATTGCGATGTCTCATTCATGTTCTCGCGGCTGCTGGCGGGCTTCGTACTGTTTTCCGCCATTTCTCGATTCATTTCCGTTGAATTTAGACATTGCTTTTTCACTTAAGAAATCAAGTTTTCTGTCTAAAATTTCTAAACCACTATAATCCACGCTACGGGGAATTCAAACCCAGAAATTAAAGCAAACCGGATGCTTTCAAATTTTCTACGGCGTGCCCACGGTGACTCATCATTTGTTTTTTTTCAAGAGGTATTTCGGCAAAAGTCTGCGATTCTCCCTCAGGAACAAAAATAGGATCATAGCCAAAGCCATTTTTACCTCGGAACTCGGAAATAATTTTGCCAGGGCAAGTGCCCTCAAAGAAATAGGCTTTCCCTTTTTCGTCAATCAAACAAAGCATTGATACAAAGCGGGCCGAACGGTCTTTTTTTGTCTGCAATTCGAGCAGGAGCTTTTTGCAATTTGCTGTTGAATCTCCATGCTTTCCCGCATAACGTGCGCTGTAAATGCCAGGAGCTCCATTCAGAGCTTTGACTTCTAAGCCGGAATCGTCCGAAAGGACTGCGGCAACTATTCCTTTTGATTTTAGAAATTCAAAAACGGCTCGCGCTTTTATTTCTGCATTTTCCTTAAAGGTCTTGCCATTTTCAACAACATCTTCAAAGAATCCCATTTCTTTCTGCGTTTTAAATTCGCAGGGACTTTGTTCAAACGCATTCGCAAATTCTTTGACTTTTCCAGCGTTTCCTGTAGCGACAACAATCAAACGGCTCATTCCTGTCTCTCCGAAGGTCCGAGTGAGGAAAGTTTTTTTTGTATGTCCGGGATCAATTCAAATTTTTCGTGATACATGGCGCTCACCTTGGAACATAGGAGTTCCAAACGGGAACGTTCTACAGAATCGTGTTCATTCTTGCGCAGCGCACTCACTGAATTTTCAATCGCGAGAACATCTTTCTGGTCAGGATACGGCTTCATAAAGTCTTTAAATCGAGTTATGCATGTTTTAAACTCGGCATCATCATTTGCTTGGTACAAAAGGTAGGGTATCACTCGCGAATCCAGAAGTTCTTGCAAATTACCGATGAATAAGTTCAAGTTTCCCTTGCCCGGTAAAAATTCGCCTGTTACTTTAGCTGTAACAGGATCTTCCGTTTCTATCTGGGAAAGAATTTCGTTAATGTATTTTTGTTCTGAAAGGGTAGTTTGTTCGCGGAATTTTGCTTGATAAAAAATCGGAAGGCTTGTAATGCAAAGATGTGCCTGGCTCATACCGGAAAATTCGCCAATGTAATAGATGTCCGCATCTTCATTCAAGATTTCTGTTTCGCTTTCGTAAAAAACGATTTTTGCGGGTACAGGGATGATTTCCATGCTGGAAAGCTCTTCAAGCCTGTCGCGGAACGCATCCGCATCGACTCCCTCGGGGAGTTCTCCGCCTTGTTCCTTGATGTGTTCGATCAAGTCGGAAATTCCTTTATCCATAGACGATCCCATTTCGTGCTGCATGAAGCGCTTCAAGTTATCATTGTTCTTGAATTCGCCTTTCACTGCCAAGATCCCGTTTTTTACCATAGAAGTAAAAGGAATAGGACCGGAATCATTTTTAGAAGCCGATGGAAAAATTTTAGCATAAACGATTAAGCGTCCACAAAGATTATGGGGGTCACCTTTCTTTTGTTCTATTCCGAGCATCTAAGCCTTTTTATTAATAGAGTTTTTTTGCTGAAACAAGATCTCCGCCTTTTTCGTGGAAGAGAACTGCTGATGATCCGGGATAAGCATTTTGAAAATATGTTTGGAGCATTTTTACTGCTTTTGACTCGTCAAAACCTATTTCATTCCCTACATTATCGCTGATGACAATTCCGAAATGCGTAGGAGACGGGACTCTTTTTACAAGATAAGCGGTAAATTCATCTGGAGTGCGGACTGCGTCCGTCGCCGTCGGAATATCAATATTCATCGGATTCCGTGTGCTGATAAGCATAGGGAACATTTCGGTTCCGGTCAGCTGTTGTGTAGAAAGAAACAGCGTATTCCCGACAAAAAGTCCGATAGAGTCATTTGGAACATACCGGACTTCTACATTAAACTCACAATCGGATGACATCTCCTTGATGTCCAGTGCAGAAGGGCCGCAACCGACGAATAATAATGCTGTTAGAACGAAAATCGAAGAAAGAATGATCTTTTTCATAGCGGGTTCCCTTTTTGTTTTCTCCCATTCTTTTGAAAATATACTTTTTCTCAACAAATCCAGGTGAAAAATAACACTACAAAATGGAGTTTCACAGAACAAACGATCCTATTTGGTCTGAAAAATGGCAGGTTAGCTATATTAGGTATATGAAAATACTCATTGGATTCATCACGCTTTGTTTTACGATAACGGCCATTGTTTTCATTACCTCACGAGAGCCAGGTACATCCATCAATGAAAGCGGAGACGTTCAGACTAAATCGGGAATCATTACGGTATCTGCGTTGCATGATGAAAATTTTGATCCGACTGAAATCGTCTATATGGTTTCTTTTAAAAAGCGTGACCAAAGCAAAACGGCTCTTACTGAATCGCTCAAAATTGCGACAGGAAAGCTCGTCGAGTTTTCTTCTACATTGAACATTTCCAAAGACAGTATTTCAGCAAACAATTTTTCACTGGAGAAGGCTTGGAAATGGGTAAACAACCGGAATGTCCCGGACGGATTTGAAATTTCGCAGAGCTTCCGCGTGGTTCTGTCTCATCCTGAAAAGAGTACGGAATTCATAGAAGGTATCGCGAATATCGGCGATTTGGAAATTCAGAATTCTTATTCCCAGCTTTCGTCTTACAAAGAAAAAAGAAACGCTATTTATGAGACGGCCATCAAGGATGCCAAAGAAAAAGCCTCTGCTATTGCAAAAGCATCGGGGCGCTCTGTTGGCCGCGTGTTGTTTATTGCAGACGAAAGTGCTCCGTCGAGCTACTATGTGGCAAATGATGAATATGCATCCATGGGCAGAGGCGCGATGCTGATGAATGCCAAAATGGAAGCGCCTCGGGCAATCATCAACCAAAAAATCAACATCGGCGTTTCTGTAACGATGAAGTTTGAGATAAAGTAATTATATACATATAAACAAAATAGATTGCCCAAAGCAAAAGAACTTTGGGCCTTTTTATTTGCTGTCAAATAGATATGGTCATTGCTTGAATTCAATTGGTTGCCATAGCGAAATTCAATAGAATGGCGATCGCAGGCCGAAACGCTTACTCCTAAGCTTAGGAATAATAATTCAAAAAAGGGTGCCTCTAAAAACTGCTTTGGTCAAGTGAACCGCATGCAAATCGAGCGCAGCAAAGACAAGCTTGCTTGCCTTTATTGCCGAGATGCAGCTCTCGACGATAACATCGTCCATTTATCAAGAACCGAACGAGATCGCTTGGTGCTTTAGCACTTAGCGAGAACGATCCCCTTAGGGAGCAATGGCAGGAACGATTGCGCCCTAAAGAACTGCGGGCATGCTTGCGCAAGCAAAAAAGTGGCTACAATCGCCCAAATTGAGAGCCGCGCTCAAGCTTGCTTGAGCATGACCGAAATGCAAGCGATGACGCAAAGCGTCAAAACATGCAAGGTGAGTGTCGCACAACCGAGCTTGCTTGGTTGTATGACCGAACCGCAGGGGTAACGCGAAGCGTACATACTCTCTGTATTGAAGCCTTCGGCATCCGCTTTGGCGCCTCAGGTCATGGAAGCGAACGAGTTCGCTACCTGAGATGCTCGGCAACAGGTACTTTAGTCCACCAGTGCGAAGTGTCACCAGAAAATTGTTGCGGTGTCACGTTGTTCCATCCTCACCCCTTCGGGGCCGGCCTAGAGTCCGGCTCTTCGAAGCCTGACGTTCCCTGGCGGGAACCGGCTTCTCGTTGTTGCGGTGTCACGTTGTTCCA
>JALNVO010000119.1 GCA_023231365.1 Fibrobacteraceae bacterium
ACCGGATTCTCGTTGTTGCGGTGTCACGCTGTTCCATCCTCACCCCTTCGGGGCCGGCCCGGAGTCCGGCTCTTCGAACCCTGACGTTCCCTGAAGGGAACCGGATTCTCGTTGTTGCGGTGTCACGCTGTTCCATCCTCACCCCTTCGGGGCCGGCCCGGAGTCCGGCTCTTCGAACCCTGACGTTCCCTTTCTCGCCATAAAAATTGAGCTTTTAGAGGTGCCCTCTATTTATTATCCACCTTCTTTGATCCGCGAATCCGACGTTTACGTCCACGGCGAATGGGCGGAGGATAAGGATCACTCAAAGGAAAAAGCTGCGCCCCAAATTGAAACACCCTGTTGGGATTTTTGCATTCTCCAGCTTTCGTCAGAAGTTCCCGACGGAACCGACGCACCATTTCAACCATTTCTTCGTAGCATCCTTCGTCACAAGAAAAAACGAGGGTCGAGAGATTGCGCTCCGTATTCGGAAAGCGATCCATCGCCGACAACGCCACTTTCAAATTCTGTTGAACGTATGCATTGACTGCGGTATTATAGCTTTCCGAACCGCTCGTAACGAATCCGCAAGTTTGTTCATAATAACCATGCTCTTTTTTTCGGATCATTTCCAAGCGTTCCAAAAGGGCTATGGATGCTTTTACTTGAGATGCGGAGATCGGTGGACGAACCATAAGGCCCAATTCATAGTCATCGCCTACATAGGGATAAATTGTCAGAAGTTCACGAATAACGGAGTGATACCATTCATCAAAATATTCAAACTGGTCTTTGGCCAAAGGCTCTACTCTACATTCTTTAGCCGCCATCAACCGCTCTAAAAACTTCCGCTGCTCTGTGTAATTTTTCGCCTGATTAAAGGCGACCATATCCATAAAATAAGACTTTTCCTTGGGCTCCTTACAAAAAATATCTGCAAAAACAGATACAAAGCGACCTGTCAAATTCCGCTTACCCTGCAAAATTTTATTAAATAAAGTTGCATCGAACCTGCCGATTTCAGCAATATACCGATGGCTGAATCGCCAATTATTGGCATGCTCCGTTTTATACGCGTCCTTTAAGAACTCACGGAAATTGAGATATTCAAATATATTGATCGGCATGTCCACCAAAAATAGAACAATTATCTTTGAATATTCCAGCTCTTATAAAGCACTATCTTCCCATTGAAAAGAAGCTCTGCAAAATAAGAACCCGCTTGGAGAGCCTTTGCACGAAAATTCAAAATAGAGGATCCCGCAGCAATAGGGTGTGTTTCCATAAAGACTTGATGTCCTAATGCATCAAAGACGCGGAACGTGCAAAGTCCTGCCTGAGGTACATTAACAAGGCTCTGGGAAAGATTCAATGCAAAGCCCTCAACCGGGGGCTTCTGAAGCAATTCTGTTTCTTTCAAAGCCCTGGAAACACCTGCCACGCTGAAGGCCACAAAATCAATGTTCGGGCCTCCGTCGGAAGAAGTGGACTGAATGACAAACGAAAACGGAACTGCATCTAGCCAAACACCCGTTGCATAAGCCGTATCCCATGCATCCCACGATCCCGTAGAAGGAAATTCAAACGTATAGGAAAATCCATCTGAAGAGATAGTCATCGGGCGTGAAACAGCATCACCATTGGAATAGCGGATAGCAATAGAAGCATCCGACGCGGATTGAGTAGATACAAACGAATAATAAGCTGCGCTACCCATTTCATTCGCAATATTGTAGAATCCAGCACCCGTATAACCGGTGTGATTCGTTTCGGTCCAACCCTTTCCAGAGTCCGGATTTGCCATATCTATTATAGAAGCAAAACCCGTCCAAGAAGCCGCTTTTGCACTAGAAGACTCAATTGCAGAAGAAGAACTTCCCGCTACAGAAGAGGAGGATTGAGCCCAGACGATAGATGCTATGGGAACGCTCGTTCCCGAAGTCGTCACACAAGCAGATCCGTTCGCAAAAATAGCAGTATAAGTCGTAGCAGCATCCGGCATTTTGGAACCATAGTAGATCTGCGCTTCCGAAACTTCATTGCAATTCCCGTCCACCCAGAACTTAAAAGTCTCACCAGAACCTGGAATCACACGGACTGTTACCGGTACCCCTTCCGGAAGATCTTCGGACTTTGTAATTAATCCCGTCGTCGAGATATTCGCACTCACAGTAAGAGTATGCATCGTCTTTAAGGCAGAGGTCAAAGCTGTAAGAGCTGACTTTCCATCCATTTCTTCCTTCAACATTTTTACGTGACCGACAGAGCCTGCTTCCTGAAAATGCGTCGTCGCATCATTCGTCGTATCTGCCGTATAATTAGGATATTCCCCCGCTAAGAAAAACTTGAACAAGAACCGGGTAATATAAGCCTGCCCATAGCTAGAATACTGATTCCAGCTTTTCATGTTCAAATCAAGGAAAGGAATTCCATCCTTATCCGCCAAAGTTTTCATCACCCCGCGGTAATCCTGTTCCGTAAAAACATTGCGAAGAGTCGCCCCTTTCCACGCATTCATCACCATCGGAGAAACAAGAACCGGAGTCGCCCCCCAGCTTTTTGCGGAGTCGATATAAATCTGCAAATAATAAGCAAACGAATCTACAGGAACCTGCCGGGCATTAGTGCCAAAATAACGATCATTATGCCCGAATTGAATGACTATGAAATCGCCAGCTTTAACACTCGACTTCAAACTCGCCAAGCGACCGTCAGTATAAAAAGTCTTGGAGCTCCTACCGCCGATAGCAACATTGTTGACTTTTACTTTAGATGTATCAAAAAATACAGCCAGTTCCTGTCCCCATCCCGTCTGAGGATATGCTGAAGACGCATACGTGCATAGAGTAGAATCCCCGATGACGTGAATAGTGACGGCCGTTGTATCGCTTGATGATGTCGCGGCAAACACAGCTAAAGAGAGCATCGCAAAAAAAAATTTCATCCAATCACCCCGTAAAAATTACCCAATAGAAATTTTGAACGAATACGCTTTAACAACGCCATTGACATTGACGACAACTTCATAGACGCCGCTCTTTAATGGAGAAGGCATATTCCATGCATTTCCCCCATTAGAAAGCATCATCCGGCCCTTATAGGCACAAGTACCATCCAAGCGGAAAATGCGGATATCCGCAATGCCTGCTACAGGAGAGTATAGGACGCCATTTGAAAAACGCAATGTACTTTCACTAAAAGAGGTTCCCGGAATAAGCGTCTCGGGAGCTTCTCCCTTCTTGTACACTGTCGCAATATTAAATCCAAAAGCACTAATATTCGGGCCACCATCAGAAGTCATTGATATAAACTTGAGAGATCCGTCACCATAGAAGAGATCCACATCGAAAAAAGCAGTATCCCATACATCCCAAGAAGCCGTCGGTGGAAAATCCATATAATAATCATGATCCCCGATATAGGCATTCGTCGTCCTATTCGCAGTCCCTCCATTGGAATAAATCACACCCAATGTGGCATAACCCGCAGATGTAGATGTCAAATAGTATTCGGCAAAAGTATTCATATCGTTATTGAAATTCCAATAGCCTTTTCCCCAATAACCCGTATGTGCCGTTTCGGAATAGCCCGCATTTGCAGAATCCGGGTAGGTTGCATCAAAAATCGACTTAAACACCATCGGCTCATGTTCCGAAGAAGAAGATTCCGCTTTAGAAGAGGACGAAAGCGCAATTAGCGCGGCACTCGAACTTGAATTAACCGTAAGACCGGAAAAATCGACAGCCGCACCTGTACCCGTGTATTTTTCAGCGGACCCGTTCGCATAAACGGCAGTATACTGCATCGATGCTTTCCCCATTACAAACGTCTTGATATAATTAGCGGAAACTGTCGTCTCCGAATTGGCGCTTACTAGATTTCCACTCCCATCATACCAGCCCTTGAACAAAGCGCCGCTTGTCTTTGCAATTGTCTTGAGTGTTACAGTCATCCCTTCTGGATAATAAGAACTTATAGTAGTCATGGAATCGGCACCTTCTGGAGAGACCTTCACATCCACCTGATACATCGGCTTTAAATAATCGGCCAAGAGGCGAAGAGAATCCACGGCATGTTCACGGATTTGTTCTGTAACCATCCGGCCCATCGCGTTCGCACCCATCTGCTGCATGTGCTGATTATCGGTTCCAGCAGAGGTCCAGCCGGAATATTCCCCTGCGGCAAAATACATCTGGAAAAATTCGTGATCATAAGCTTCACCTACATCCAGCAGGAGATTGCGGGAAAGCGTGTCCAAGTCAATGAGAGGAGCCCCAGTCGTTACAGACAAATTACGAGTATAAATCGGATAAGCATGATAGGACTCATAAACGGAATCAGCACTTGTATAATTTCCCCGGCGGATCGGAGTTAAAAGAATGGGATAAGCACCACGGGCACGGGCCTCATTCACCATAGCAGTCATATAATAATTGAAAGAATCCTCACCGACTTTATAGCCATTGTCATTTGCGCCGAACATAATGAAAACATAATCACCTTTTTGCAACATCTCGCGAATTCCAGAAGTGGAGACGCCTGTCTGCTTATTGACAAAATTCGAACTCCAACAACCTTTATAATAAGTGAGCGAAGTCGTTCCTCCGCAACCGCCGTTATACACAGACACATAACCGGCATCAAAAAAATACCCAAAATCCTGACCCATTCCGTGCTTGGGATAATAACCCGTCCCCCAATCCTGCATCGTAGAATCACCACACATATAGATTGTGATCTTCGCCCATACGCACGGAGCAATGAAAAGAAAAATTGCGGCAAGAGCAACCAGCTTGTGAAAGTATTTCATAAATCTCCTTTTAAAAAAGCCCACCCTTCAAGCGATGGGTACAAATCCAGATTACTTGCTTATCGCCACACGGGAAGATGCGACTAGCTTAGAACCGAGCTTTATCTGCACTAAATAAAGCCCATTAGAAAGAGAAGCAGAAGAAAACACCTTTTGTGTTTTCCCAGCCTCCACATCTGCAGTAAGGAAAGAAACCATGCGGCCTCTCAAATCAAAAACTTTTACATACGCAATTCCAGAGAGATTTGAGATAAAATTTCCGGTTTGTACATTGAAATTTGCTGAAATTGGTTTTGCCACCTTAGAAAGAGCCGAGCCTTGATCAGTCCTCAAAATACCGTCCACGTTAAAACCGAGAATATCGATATTCGGGCCGCCATTTGACGTCGTCGAATAAAACGAAATCGTATTTTTCCCTGCAAGAAGCGCGATCTCCGCAGTACTAAACGCCCATGTAGTCCAAGCACCAGTAGAGGGGAACTCCATACTAGATTGTATAGTATTCCCATTTACGACAAGCATCATATTCCGAGAATCCGTGGAACCATTAGCAAAACGCACATAAAGTACCGCAGCAGTTGTGTTCTTCGAATAGAAATCCCACGTAGCATAACTCGTCGCAGTATTTGAAAAATTATAATACCCGCTGTCAATCCATCCGGTATTAGTTTCTTCATACCCGCCATCTCCCGCATCGGGAACAGCGGCATTGAAATAGGAAACCATCGTATCGCTCGGGACAGTTTCACCTTCGGCAAGGACTGAAATTAATCCAGAAAGAGTCACTCCAGTAGCGCCCTCCCCAAAACCAACCGTTGTTGCCGTAAAGGCAAAGGTCCCAGACTCTGTAGGCGTACCGGAAATAGAAATGACTCCATTGACCGTAGCAGTATCAAGGCCCTTAGGAAGGCCTTCAATCGTTACTCCAGAGCAGTTTGTAAAAGTATACAAAAACGCGGCTATCGAATTTCCGAGCGTTATTGACTGGCGAGCAGTTCCCGTCAGCGCAAGCGTTGGGTTTTTAACACCAACTAAAGTAATTGAAGGCTTGACAAGTCCATTATCCGCACGGTCTGGAAGATAATAACTCAAATGTGGCGGCTGATTATAGGCGACATTTTGCCAAGCAATACTTTCGCGATATTGGCGGTCATGCATCAAAGCATATACGCGATGAGGAGTCGTCACGGGGGTTTCAATAATATTGATTGTCCCCGCATTAGCAGAGCTTCTCATGATAATTTCTTCGCGATAGTCACCTAAAATATCCGCGATCAAGCAAGGATTGGACTTCGTAGAATTATTCGTAGTTGAATTGTTCACCCCATAAAGATTCAAAATCCGCGAGACTCCGTTGTCATTCCATTTTTCCAATTTTCCACCCGTCCCCGTTGCAGCACCCTTATCCGAACTCGTTCCATCAAAAAGCTCATCATACAGATCTCCATCCCAATACACACGGAAATTAATGGACGGAACCGTCGTAGAAATGGACTTTCCGGTAACTGCATTATAAACATTCGCATCCGCAGCGCTCCACATCTCAAATCCGCGATAATTGGAATCAATATCCGCAGCAAGCCCGCGACCGTTATCAGATCCCGTTTGAGCAACAGTCAAAAGTTCCGTTCCATCGCCAGCGCGCATTTCGGCGCTATAAGTGGCACTCGTTTCTTCATGCACATCCCAAGTTTCAAGGCCATTGCGATCCGGGTTCATATCGGACACATGCAAAGCATCTCCATGACCAAGGCCCGTGCGATAGCGAAGAGTTCCATCATGATTCAAAGCCGATGCTCCATATACAATTTCATCATAGCCATCGCCATCCAAATCAGCAACGCTCAAATTATGATTTCCCTCTCCATAAAGTCCCGCTTCTTTCGGGCTAGAATATGTCCATTGTTTTGTCAGAGCCGATCCATCAAAAGTATATGCTGCAAGATAGGCATACGTATAATAACCACGACACATAATCACGCTCGGATGAATGCCGTCTAAATAAGCAATAGCGGCAAGCATACGCTCACTTCTATTCGCATAATTATCGCCCCAACCGGAAGAAGTCATCGCCTGCACGCTACGGGATGGCCAATAATCAATCGTCGTAATAGCCGCGCCCGTCTTTCCATTAAAAACCGTCAGATATTCATTTCCGCTCATAATCAAGCCACCGGTCGTACGATAATCCGCAGAAGAATTGCCAATAACTTTTCCCACGCCATCAACAGTGCCGTCTGAAGTCTTCATTACAACTTCTGCGATGCCGTCACCGTCCAAATCATAGACCATAAATTGCGTATAATGCGCACCTGCGCGAATGTTATGCCCTAGGTCAATTCTCCAAAGTTTTGTCCCATCTATTTTGTAAGCATCGATATAAACATTTCCTGTATAACCTCTCGAAGAATTATCCTTAGAGTTACTCGGATCCCATTTAACCACGAGTTCATATTCTCTATCACCATCCAAATCACCAACGCTCATATCGTTCGGATAATAAGTACATGTAGAAGCGTCGGGCATCGTCAAATCAGCCGGGACATCCAAAGTAATCGTTTTATAAGAAGCGTTTCCATAAGTATTCGTGTACAAATTATTGAACACCGTAACTTGTGAAGAGATCTTTCCGCTGGCATCCTTAAGCGTATAATCGCTGGACACAGAGCCTTTTGAATCAAGATATGTCGTGGGATCGCTCGCATCAATTGATGCAATCTGCACTCCATCCCTGTACAAAGTGAATGTAGCCTCCGGGTCGTCAGTTCCTAAAAGCCGCCAACTGACAAGCATTCCCGAACTAGTATATGCAGCTATAAGGCCCCGCCCAAGATTTTCCATCAAGGAAGAACTCGCAAGACTCGGAACTGCAAGAAAAACGCCTAGGAAGAAGGCAATAAAAATTTTGTGCATATTCATAAACAACCCATCCAAAATTAAAGTAGACTTTAGGACACCTTTAAATTTTTTTGCAACCAAAAACCTTACACCAAGCACAGATCGAATCGCCGCAGTGAATGCAGAAGGCAATAATAACACCAGTTTGGATGTCATACATCACCATTGCAGTCCGGTCATAAACTCGAGTTCAGTTGCGCAATGCACACTTTGCATCGTTTTAACCTCTCTTCATGCCTACTTTGGCTTGACCTCGCTCCATTCTGCAAGTCACAAACCAATTTTCAGAAGTGCCCTTTAAATCTAATCAATTTTCAACACCAACAGCAAAACATGTCCACAAAATATCTGTATACGCGCCATTATATAGAAGCATTTGAAGTTAATTTTTTTGTTACACAGATATTATTAGTCCACATTATACCTGAAAAAGCACTCCATTCCAAACTGAATCCTCATCGAAGCTTTATTGAATCCAGTACAGGCATTCTGGTTCACATACATAGCGTGAATCCACGCTGAAGAACGAGCCTTGTAACTCACGTGCAATTCATCAATTATACCATCAAAATAATGCGCTACTACATCCGTCGAATCTTATGCAGGATAAATTAATCTTCGCTACAGCCTTCAGGAGATGTTCCAATAGAAGGGGATGAGGCCGCCAAAGAAAAAACCGTCAATACTTCTGCACTGAAATCTTCAAAGAGCCTCCTCGAATTATGGGCACCTCTAAAAATTCATTTTTATGGCGAGAAGCCGGTTCCCGCCAGGGAACGTCAGGCTTCGAAGAGCCGATATTCAGATCGGCCCCGGAAGGGGTGAGGATGGAACAACGTGACACCGCAACAACGAGAAGCCGGTTCCCGCCAGGG
>JALNVO010000120.1 GCA_023231365.1 Fibrobacteraceae bacterium
AAACATTGCAAGGTATTTTTTCTGGGTACTCAGGAAGAGTTAAATCCATAACTTGTATATGGTTCACTAAACCAAATTTTATTTTTCCCAACGCAATCCGTCTATTGCCATCATAAACAACAGGTTTGGCACCACGATAAACTACGGTCGGCAATTCGCTATAATCATAGGAATCGCCCATTGATTTTGCAAAATTTACCAAGTCCCATTTGTTTTTTGGATCTGACAACGCCCTGTCCACAACATCCTGATCAGAAGCGGATTCGTCAATAGGATCGCGGGGGTTCTCTGTCCACAAGACAAGATCCTTGATTGAAAAATATTCAATATTCTGACCACAGAAAGAATCCATTTTATTCTTTTCCCAAAGACTTGAGTAACGAATCAAATTTAGTAATGAATGATTCCTTTTCTTCTGGATGAGCGGTTGCCCAAGCGTTTATTGCCTTTGATGCGTTCCTACCCCAATAGGGCAATTGAGATTTAAACCATTCCTTAGCAGACTTCCTGTCTTTTCGAATTTGCGAAAGATTGATATTACGAAAAGCAACCTGTTTTGTGTAATTTTTTCTGCAATTTTTCCAGAAGTCATCCGCATCTTTCAAGCCGTTCAAAAATTCCCCGAGAACCCGTTCAGGCGGAACTTCACCAGGAAGTACCATATAATTTTTTAGACGGGCAACCTTTTTTGTGGCATCACCATCCAAAATAATCATTGAATCAGGGAAACAGAAGGGCGGAATTTTTTGTTTGGTAAGCTGGATTAGAGAGTCGCAACCGATTTTGCAATTTACGAATTTGACATATTTTTTACGAGTCCCCAGTAAAGTTTTAATCCAGCAGCGCGTTTCATCATCCTCAGAAAAAAGTAAAACTTTTTCCTGGCTTTCTTGCCCGGCGATAATTTTTAATTTACACGTGATATCTTCAAAAGACGGATCTGGCAAAACTTTAATGAACGAATCTTCTTTTTCTAAATAAACTACCCGGATATCATCGGCTTTTTCCTGAGACTTTTGCAAGACGCAAATATGCTCCAGCATAGATAAGGAATGGGTTGTAAAAAGAATCTGAATATCGAATCTACTTGCAAAACGACGCAGCTTGTCAATCAGTTTTTCTTGGGAGGCCGGATATAATGTGGCATCCAGTTCATCAATGGCGAGTATGCCACCATCATAAAAATCTTTATACTTCTCTTTTAATCTTTTAAAAGAAAGCATCGCCAAAATGATTTTGCCTAAATCGTCTTGACCGGCAGAATTCATTTTCCAATCGTAAATAGCCGTATTGGCACCCAGCGTATTTTTGTTTCCGCCTTCAAGATGAGAAACTTGGGTCAGCTCAATATCCCGAATGCACAAAATATCATCGTGGAGTTCCTTATATAAATTTTGTTCCTCTTTGGATAAAGAAATTCCCTTATCTTTGACTTCACTATCTTCCCCTATTGGAAACAATCGGGATAGACTTAGATAGATGACTGGCTTTGGAATATAGCCCGAACCTCTGGAACGATTTCCTTTTTGCCAGAAACGAACTGGATTTTTTCTATCATCGTTGGGTTTGATACTTTCTATTGTAAAAGACTTTCCACCATCATAAGTCAATGTCCATTCGTGTTCCTTAGGCTTATCAAAGGCAGAAGAAAGCTTGAATTTTTCCGAAAACGCCGATTTATAATTTCCACCGCACAACGGCTTTTCTTTTGATAAAGGATTTTCTGGATCTGTTATGGCAAAAGGCTGAGTCAACATACCTAGCAGGGTTGTCTTTTGCGTCCCGTTCTGGCCAGCGATAACCGTCAAATGAGAGCCAAGTTCAAATTCCGCATTCTGAAAGCCCCGAAATTTCTTGATGCTAATTTTTTCAATTGCCACTTTATTCTCCTAGTATATCTAATAAAGCTAACAAATAAATTATCTCCCGTCAGCCATCGCTTAGATATCTTTTGGACAATTTTCTTATAAAATTTCCGAGGCGCGCTCTTGAGCAAAAATCTAGAAACAGACGACGTTCTGAAAGATGCTGTGGCGGGCAGACTACAGCAAAGACCGGATGCTATTCCGCAGCACATCCATGGCCGCGTTCACGGCTTTTTGAATTCCGGCCTTGCTCATTATCCGTGCCGTCAGCAGTTCCCCTTCGAGAACGGCTTTTTCACGATCCAGTTCCTGATCGAACACCGCGTCATTGATTTCTCCGGCAAGGCGGGCATCGCATAAACCTTTCAAGGTTTCTTTCTCATTTTCAAATACGCGTTGAATATAGCTCAAAGCCTTTGAGCCTTCATTTTGAGCAACGTTCCCGGCAGCGCCGATCACATTGGAAATTAAAGAATCGACATCTACGCTCATTTACTTGCCTCCTGTGGAATCAACGGATGCGGACATATTCTTCGCCTCCTCACCTTTTGCTATGGCAATAAAAAGTCTGTTGTATTGACTTCGGTGCAAGGCGGCGATGAAATCGGAGATGGAATCATTCTTCTTATGGTTCGTCCGATCTTCTATCCAAAGTTTCAGGACAATCTGCACCTGCTCCGTGGATTCCTCATTCAGCGGGCGGATCTGATTCTGCATCAGAAGCCCGCGGATGTCCGTTTCGATTTCGTTATACTGCACCTTGAATTTATCGTACTGCCTCTCGTTACTCGGAGTATCCAGAAGGGTTCATTCAAGAAATGCCAACAAAAATTTGTCATCTATTCAATTAAATTGGAAATCGATCCTTATCACTTGATGCATCGTGGGATTCTGAATGGTAGCTTTATCCAGATTGAATAAGGCGACATTAAAACCCTCAGCGACAGAACTCTGAAATACGATTCCATCAAAGCCAAAACTTTTGATTGCCTCCCCGCACAGAGTGAACGCCGCAATGTCTGGAAATCATCCTTTACGGGCTCTATAATAGGACATAACCCCTCCTAAGCCCAAGCTAAAATATCATGGACTTCCGTATTCAGTGAATGTAAGAAAGTATTCTGCTCCCGAAGCGAAAAATTGAAACTCACGCCGACCGCCTTCAACGAAGACGGCAAGGAATCAATAAAGCCTTCCAGCTTCAGCATTCCCCTGTACTTCCGGATCGCCGACACCATCCCCCGATGGATCTGAACGGGAGTCAATGTCCGGAAAAGTTCATACTGCGCTTTGCGACGGAGTGTATTAGGAACCACGGGAACAGGCAATTGATACGTCGTGAGGATATGATCGATTTCAGAAGTACGCAGAGCATCGAAAATCAGATCCGGGTCCGCATTCTCCATATTGGATGCGGCCTCACGGACAGCAGTCCGCTGCATCCGCTGGTTAATCGAGATCAGGCCCACGCAACTCGGCAATGTAGCGAGCAACGCCTCCAAATGGGATTCCCCGGCCACGACATAAATCTTATCGAAAAGCTGAAGATAATAATCCAACTGCTTTTGAAGTCGTCTCAGAGTATCCCGCTCCGTCTTGATTTCATACACGGTGGACGTGCCGTTAAAAACCGCAAAATCCGCCTTCACTCCGCCGACACGGAACTCCGGAACCACGGTTGTCGTCTTCAGAGAATGGACACCCAGTAAAATCCGACTGGTCAGCACGTTCTTATAGATATATTCATTCCTCTCATGAACGCCGGAAAGACTCGCATAAGCCGTCGCAAAGACATCGGCCAGATTCCCCGACACTCTTGTCGGCATCTCCCGGATCAGTCGCCCCAGAAGAGAAGAAC
Source organism: Fibrobacteraceae bacterium (assembly GCA_023231365.1). Taxonomy (GTDB): domain Bacteria; phylum Fibrobacterota; class Fibrobacteria; order Fibrobacterales; family Fibrobacteraceae; genus Hallerella. Next base: position 3,724 of record JALNVO010000120.1, read on the forward strand.
GCCCTTCGTGCGCAAGAGCACGCATCACCTCGGACGAGAATATCCGGGAGCAAACGGCGTTCTGGGGAGGAGGTGTAGCGGACATGGGGTTAAGATAACCTTTTCTCATTCTAGAATCGCTGCATTTTTTAGACATTGCATTGATTCTTTAAAATGAAGATCAGCCTTAAAAATCAAGACTTCTTTTCCTACTCGATTTGACGTACTTTGTTGCAAGGAGTACAGCAAACGGCTTTGTCCTGAATAGAGATTGTGAATAAAAGACTGGTTATCGTATGAAACCATCCATTGTTTATTCATTTTCAATACCATTTGCGCGAGGCGTTCATGATCGTTGTTTCGATAATAGTTCATGTACAAATTTGAAGCCTTCTGATAATACGGCGGATCTAAGTAAACAAATACGGGGCGTATCATTCTTTCTCGACGTTTCAAAAAATCAATGGCATCAAGATTAGAAAGAATGATGTTCTTCTTATGCTCATTTAGCCGCATCATCCTTTGAATCAAAGACTCACGATTGAATCGGGCATCGATTTTGTACGAGCCACTCTGATCCAAGCCTCCAATAACGCCGCCCTTTATTACACCGGAAACATTTGTCCTGTTCAAAAAAAACGTTGCTTTGGCAAGCTCGTCCTCTGATGCGTTCTGAGAATCAAGATAAATTTTATGATATTTTCTCCACGATCTTATGGTTATTGGAACCTTGCCGATCCAATCGCAAAAAGCGTCCGTATCGCTAAGCGCTACATGCCAAAAAGAATATATGGCGCGATCAAGATCATTGATATAGATTTTACTGACTAAATCGTTGTAAAGCAAAGCCAAAGCCAGTCCGGCCCCGCCGGCAAAAGGCTCTGCATAAACGGAGCCTACTAAATTGTTTTCTTTAAGAAAAGAAGAGACAAAAGGGAATATCAGCGATTTCCCACCAGGATAACGCAGAGGAGAAACTAGCCTATCCATAAGCCATCTCCTTTAGAATGACTGAGCAAAAGCATTTTTCCTATAAGATTGGATAGAGCCAAAGTTTGATCTACATTGCTTGAAGCTTCATAATTATGGGCCCCCATTTGCAGCAAAGCAATCACCTTATCAACACTAGAACAAAAAGCAAATAAAGAATTCCTTTGCTCGCTAGTCAAATTCTTTTTGGCATTCTCAAAGTACTTTTTTAAATAGCCGTCTATTTTTAAATTTTCGTCATTCGCTGCTGTTTCCACCAACAATCTTAAAGACATTCGAATAAGGCTAGGAAACGTTTGAGACAACCGTTTAGACGGATTAGGATTCTGTTTTTTCTCTCTCCAAAAAGAATAAAGTTCACAAATATCTCTATACAGATTATTCACTTGTCCTGATTTCAGCGACAACGTCACTCCAAAAATCGGATTCTCTTTTTTAGCTATGCGTTTAGTCACTCGCTCTTTTGAAATAAGAGGGCTTTTCTGTATTATTTTTTGTTCAACAAAATGTTCTGCTTTTGTCTCATTGTTTTTGATAAGGGTCCATACTTCATCATCCAGAACTATTTGGCCTCGATTCTTCCGTGTAGAAATTTCACCAGCCACTATTTTCGATGCAATATTTTCAAAAATTTTTCTGTTTTCTTCATCCGAATGCTTTGAAAAAAGCTTTCCTTTTTCAACACGGAGACCTATCAACTTCAAATTTTTATCAGTAAGAATCTCTTTTTTTACAAAATCTTGATTTAATGATTCATTAGATGAAATTACCCCCAACGCTTCATCCACAACAAGAAATGGAGATTCTTCTCCAAAATATTTTTTCAAAAATTTTTCGCGTTCCAATGCATTCCAAGAACCATTAGAGCCATGTTTTCTTAAAATATGTTTAAGAGCAATATCATGTGTGCAAACATTGCAAGGTATTTTTTCTGGGTACTCAGGAAGAGTTAAATCCATAACTTGTATATGGTTCACTAAACCAAATTTTATTTTTCCCAACGCAATCCGCCTATTGCCATCATAAACAACAGGTTTGGAGCCACGATAAACTACGGTCGGCAATTCGCTATAATCATAAGAATCGCCCATTGATTTTGCAAAATTTGCTAAGTCCCATTTATTTCTTGGATCTGACAACGCCCTGTCCACAACATCCTGATCAGAAGCCGATTCGTCAATAGGATCGCGAGGATTCTCTGTCCACAAGACAAGATCCTTGATTGAAAAATACTCAATATTTTGACCACAGAACGAATCCATTTTATGCTTTTCCTAAAGAGTTCAGCAACGAATCAAATCTAGCAATGAAAGATTTCTTTTCTTCTGGATTGACGCTTACCCAAGCGTTTATTGCCTTTGACGCGTTCCTACCCCAATAGGGTAATTGAGATTTAAACCATTTCTTAGCAGACTCCCTATTTCTTTGAATTTCCGATAGATTGATATCACGAAAAGCCACCTGTTTTGTGTAATTCCTCCTACAATTTGTCCAGAAGTCATCAACATCTCTCAAGCCATTCAAAAACTCTGCCAGCACCCGTTCCGGTGGAACTCCGCCCGGAAGTACCATATAATTTTTTAGACGAACAACTTTTTTTGTGGCATCGCCATCCAAAATGATCATTGAGTTAGGAAAGCAAAATGGCGGAATTTTTTGCTTGGTCAGCTGGATCAAAGAGTCACAACCAATTTTGCAATTTACGAATTTCAAATATTTTTTACGTGAACCTAGCAAAGTCTTAATCCAGCACCGGGTTTCATCATCTTCAGAAAAGACTAACACCTTTTCTTGGCTTTCTTTTCCAGCGAGAATCTTTAATTTACATGTAATATCTTCAAAAGACGGATCTGGCAAAACTTTAATGAACGAATCTTCTTTTTCTAAATAAACTATCCGGATATCATCGGCTTTTTTCTGGGCCTTTTGCAAGGCGTAAATGTGCTCCAGCATAGATAAGGAATGCGTTGTGAAAATGATTTGGATATCATATTTACTTGCATAACGACGTAGTTTATCAATTAACTTTTCTTGAGAAGCGGGATATAATGTGGCATCTAGCTCATCAATAGCTAAAATACCACCATCATAAAAATCTTTATGATTTTCCTTTAGTCTTTTAAAAGAGAGCATTGCCAAAATGATTTTGCCTAAATCATCTTGACCAGCAGAATTCATTTTCCAATCATAAATATCCGTATTCGCACCCAGCGTATTTTTATTTCCACCTTCAAGATGAGAAACTTTAGTCAGTCTAATATCCCGAATACACAAAATATCATCGTGGAGTTCTTTGTATAAATTCTGTTCTTCTTCAGACAAAGAAATTCCTCTATCCATAACATCATTGTCTTCGCCTATTGGAAGCAATCGAGATAAACTGAGATAGATAACCGGCTTTGGAATATAACCCGAACCTCTGGAACGAGTTCCCTTTTGCCAGAAACGAACAGGATTTTTTCTATCATCATTAGGCTTGATACTTTCTATTGTAAAAAGCTTCCCACCATCATAAGTCAATGTCCACTCATGCTCTTTAGGAATATCAAAAGCGGAAGAGAGCTTAAATTTTTCAGAAAAAGCGGATTTGTAATTTCCACCACACAATGGCTTTTCTTTCGATAAAGGATTTTCTGAATCTGTTATAGCAAAAGGCTGAGTCAACATACCTAGTAGGGTTGTTTTTTGCGTGCCGTTCTGGCCCGCAATAACCGTCAAATGAGAGCCCAGTTCAAAGCCCACATTCTGGAAGCCACGAAATTTTCTGATGCTGATCTTTTCTATTGCCACTTTATTCTCCTGTCATATCTAGTAAAGCTAATAAATAAATTATCTTCCCTCAGTCATCGTTCAAATGTTTTTTGGATAATTTTCTTATAAAACTTCTGAGGGCTCGCCCTTGAATAAAAATCCGAGAACGGGCGGCATTCTGAAAAGAACATAAGGCAGACAAACTACAGTAACGACCGGATGCTATTCCGCAGCACATCCATAGCCGCATTCACGGCCTTTTGTGTGCCAGCCTTTGTCATTATCCGTGCTGTTAACAGTTCCCCTTCGAGAACGAATTTTTCACGGTCCAGTTCCTGATTGAACTCAGCATCATCTATTTCTCTGGAAAGGCGGGCATCGCATAAACCTTTCAAGGTTTCTTTCTCATTTTCAAATACACGTTGAATATAACTCAAAGCCTTTGAGCCTTCGCTTTGAGCCACATTCCCGGCAGCGCCGATCATATCGGTAATTAAAGAATCAACATTTATATTCATTTATTCCCCCCTGTGGAATCAACGGATGCGGACATATTCTTTGCCTCCTCGCCTTTTGCGATGGCGATAAAGAGTCTGTTGTATTGACTTCGGTGCAATGCGGCGATGAAATCCGAAATGGAATCCTTCTTCTTGTGACTCGTCCGATCGTCTATCCAAAGCTTCAGCGCAATCTGCACCTGCTCCGTGGATTCCTCATTCAGCGGGCGGATCTCATTCTGCATCAAAAGCCCGCGGATGTCCGTTTCGATCTCGTTATACTGCACCTTGAATTTATCGTATTGCCTTTCATTACTCGGCGTGTCGAGAAGGTTTCCCCAGAAGAGATCCACTTCTTTAGCGACCCGGATGGTCTCATTCTTTATGGAAGCATCATAGTCGGCCACGTAATGAACGGTGCAGCCGCCGAGAAGGAATGCCAATAGAAATATCGGGAGGAAGACTGCTCGTTTTGTCTGATTCTGTGGGGTCATATTGGGGTTCCTTGACTTACGATTCATTCAGTTAAACTGAAAATCAATCCTTGTCACCTGATGCATCGTGGGATTCCGAATAGTGGCATTATC
>JALNVO010000121.1 GCA_023231365.1 Fibrobacteraceae bacterium
GGGCAGACAGGCGCGCCCGCAAATGCGGGCATTCGACTGGCTGTCAGTCCTTGACGCAACGGACGGAGAACGCGTTAGCCTTGTCGTTGTCCGAGTACATACCCGCGTAGCCGTAGCTCAAGTACCTGACGTAAGCGCCGTACGCATCAACCTCCGTGGCGCTCCAGAAGAACGCGCTGCTGCCCGCGTAGTAGAAGCTGCCACTGATGTAGCGGATGCCCGCAGGGAGAGCGGAGAAGCCGTACGCGTCCGTCCCGTTGCCGTCATCCTGCCATCCGCTCGTACTCTTGAGATACGTTCCGACATTGTCAGAACCGCCCACCGCGGTCTCGAGAGTCGACCATTCGTCATCCGTAGGGATGTGCCAGCCCGAGGGACACGCGCCCTGCTGCGGGCTGGAGATCACCGCACTCGCCGATGCAGACTGGTAGGAACTCGCGATGTTCATCGCACCCGTCCACGTGTAAAGCCGGCCGTACTTCGCGCAGCTGTCCGCGCTGTTTTCATAGCACCACGAATTTCCCTTGAGATTCGGCATGGCCGTGCTGTCCGCATAGTTCAGGTTCTCTGCCATCCACGTCTGGGTTCCGATCACAACGGTCCTGTATGTCTGACCTCCGTAAGTGAAGGAGCCATATTTGATGGAAGAGGAGCTGGAGGACTCCGCCGAAGAGGAACTTGTCTGCCCGCCGCTTGAAGAGATTTCAACCGAAGACGAACTGTCCCCTTCCGTCTCCACGCCGTTGTTCCCGCTGTCACCATCGCACGCAGCGAAAATCAAAGCGACCGTTACCATACCGAATAATGTTATACGCTGTTTCATTTTTTCTCCTAGCATTAGGCAGACCCTATTGAAATTATCCCAGCCAAAAAAAATAGCACAATTAAGGGAGAGAGCAAATAGCCGATGGATTTGTCCATTTCATAACTCCCCAACTTTTCTTCCAACACAAATAAATCTTCTTCAACAGAAGTCAAATACAGAACAGGGACGATACCATGATTTGGTGCACTCGGACCACACCGCGCGCGGACGGATGCGGACGATCACAGCCCGTTCCTCATCCTCTAGGAATCGAAATGGCCGTGGCAAACCTTTTCGACACGAAACGCATGGTTTGCTTCGGTGCTGCGCACCTCGCAATGACATCTCTTACCTATCAGTCCTTGACGCAGCGGACGGAGAACGCGAACTTCTTGATGCCGTCGTCCGCATCCATATTCGCAAGGCCGCAGACCAAGATCCTGTCGTAAGCACTGTACGCTGCGTCCTCCGTGGCACTCCAGAAGCCTGCGCTGAAGCCCGCGTCGTAGAAGCTGCCCACGACGTCGCGACCGCCCGCAGGGAGAGCGGAGAAGCCGTACGCGTCCGTTCCGTCGCCGTTGTCATCAAACCATCCGCCCGTGCTCTTGAGTGCCGTCCCCGCCGTGCTTAAACCGCCCACCGCAGTCTCCAGCGTCGTCCATTCAGCGTCCGTAGGAACATGCCAATCCGATGGGCACGCGCCCTGCTGAGGGCTGGAGATCGCCGCATTTGCCGCCGACTGGTAGGAACTATCTACGTTCATCGCCGCAGTCCAAGTGTAGAGCCTGCCGTACTTCGCGCAGCTGTCCACGCTGTTCCCGTAGCACCACGAGTTCCCCGCAAGGTTCGGCATCACAATGACATCCGAATAGTTCAAATTCTGTGCCATCCACGTCTGCGTGCCGATCGTCACCGTCTTGTACACCTGCTTGTCACGGGGATCCGTCATCTCGCCGTAAGTTATATTCGGGTTCAAGTAATCCCACGCCGCCTTCGCGCCCGAACTGGAAACGGCTAGCGATGAACTCGATCCCTTAACTGACGAACTGGAGGACTTGACGACCGAAGACGAGCTCCCCTCATTCACTTCCGTACCGTTGTTCCCGCTGTCACCATCGCAGGCCGAGAAAATCAGGGCCGCCGCTATTATGCCAAACAATGCTATGTGTTGTTTCATTCTCTTTACTCCTTGCCTTGAACAGGCCATATTGAAACTATCGCGACATTAATATTCATGCATTCAACGGAAAACGGAATAACCAGCGAAGAGGGAACGCTTTCTCTAAGCAGTTACCGCCCTCAGAACGATTTCAGGCGGAGTCTTGACTTTCTAGGCAGCCTCGCCGCTTTCTTTGTAGCAACAGCGTTTTCCGACGTTATTGTTTGCATGCAGCTTTCAAAATTCTCGGAATTGGTCTTGTAATAGTAATCCCCCGCATCGTGCTCAATGTATCCGTTCTCCAGATTCTCCACCGTACAAAGTGAATCGGGGAACTCCTCAAGGTACGTCTCGGTGTAAATGCAGGTGACCGTTCCGTTAGTCACGGAATAAGAGATGTGTGCGGTAGAACTGTTCTCCACTTTCAAGACAGCCTCCACACCTTCAATCGAAACAACGGCCTGATAGCAATCTATGGAATCAACGATATCGTACTCATATTCGTCCTCCATTGATTCTATCGGACATGAATAGAAGCTAGCAACCTCAATAGTACTGTCTTCTGAAATTTTCAGGCTTCCGATAGTGCCATCCCCAAGATCCAATTTTGTCCAAGTGCCGAATATATCATCGGAAGAACCGACATAGGTTTCCGTGTTAAATTTTGATGAGTCTACCGTCCACACCGTAGCGGTATCGCTGGACAGCATCCGTGAATAAGCTGAGAGAACCAGCGTATCATTGCTGATCGCGTAGTGGAAATTCCAAGGAATTCCGTCCCCTTTTGCATCGTATATCGCCTTTCCGCCAGAAAGGGTACAGGAAGGCTCGTATATAACCACGACATGATTAACCTTGTCAACGGCGATACTCGTTTTGCTTATAGACATATTCTCCCCGGAACTGGAAGAATTTCCGTTCCCTGCAGAAGAGCTGACCTCCGTGACGGAGGATGAGCCGCCAGTCGCAGAAGAATCAGAACCCGCAGAAGAGCCAAGGTCACATGCAGTGAAAACTACGGTCATCGTCATCAGGATTCCCATAGCCATATTTTGAAGTCTCATTTTGTCATCTCCCTTATGAAAAATAATAGCGGCAAAACACTACGGCTCAAGTTCAATCAGCCGTCATCACACAGCGCAGGCTCAAAGAACGGGCACGGAATTTTCCATTCATCGAGAAGGAGCCGCTGTTCTCAAGCTCCCAATCAACGCCCATTTCGCTGTAACCCTCATATTCCGTCGAAGTCCAGAAATATATGCCATAAGTACCGTCCTCGGATCGACTACTCTTACTAATCCCACGTTCAAACCCGCCGTCATCGTCACGCCAGCCTACTGGAAGGGCAGAAAAGCCGAAGGCATCTGTACCATCGTCACCGGCGTCCCATCCGCTTGTGGACTTGAGGCTCGTCGCCACGGAATCGTCGCCGTTGTTCGCTTCCACATAGTCGTGGAGCGTCTGCCATTCCGTTGTATCTGGAATATGCCAGCCCGAGGGGCAGATGCCCTGATAGTCAACCTCGCTTCCGCCGCGCATTTTAGAATTGTACGCCACATCCAGATCCATCGCCGCACCCCACTGATACAGGCGCCCGTATTTTTCGCAGTATCCGGCACTGTCCATATAACACCAAGAACTGTCAACCTTGTAATTCAGATTTTCCGCCATCCATGTCTGGGTTCCGATCACGACTGTCTTGTACACCTGATTGTCACGGGAGTCCTTCATCTTGCCATAACTTATCGCCGGGTTCAGGTATGCCCAAACCGCCTTGGAGCTCGAGCTTCCCGTAATTTCTGACGAGGAGGATACCGAAATCTTTGAGGAAGAGGAGACCGAGGCCTTCCCGCTAGAGGAGGACATTTTCACCGATGAGGAACTGGCCGCTGACGAACCCGATAGGGCCATGCTTGACGATGAGGCTTTTATCACCGACGAGGATGTCCGTTGACGCGGAGGACGATGAATAATCCTCCAAAGTGTCTTGAGAACCGGAGGAAGAGTCGCTCCCGCATGCCGCGAGAAGCAGCGACCCCGCCAAAAGGATGCCCGATACTCTGCATTTGGATATGCGAGTCTGTTTCATTGCTTTACTTCCTGTTAATATCTATGCCTGAAACTCAGACCGTGTCTTGCCCAACACGGCTCCCATACTCCTAAAACTAGAACTGCCCGGCGGCGGCTGGCAAGGGATTGATGAACATATTTTCAAATACAAATCAATAAAAATTGACAAAAATATTGTTTTTAGGTTATCCCAAAAATAGGCAGTATCACCCCTTTCGTCGGCAAATGCCACCCTGTAGGACAGGCATCTATTGCGGCATTCCATGTATAAAGCCTGCCATATTTGTGGCAATTTTCTTCTTTATTCGCATAACACCAAGAATTTCTGGTCTTGTAATTCAACTTCTCGGCCATCCAAGTCTGCGCACCGATCTCTATCGTCTTATACGATCTCCGATCGCGGGCATCTCGCAAAACGCGATCCCTATTCTGGATATAACGGCATCACCTTCCCCGCTTCCAGTTTCACATCGATTATCTGTTTCTTTTTTCCCACCGCTATTTCCGCGGACACCGGAACCATTCCCATCCACGGAGAGTTTCCCCTATCTTCACCCATACAAGGCTCTATTTGCGGTTCTCTATCGCTTCTCAATACAAAGTTCAAGATCCCCTTTCTTAGGAGCCCTATTTTTATCAAATATGCGATTCCCTCACACGAAGCACTTCGTGAGCCGCCGGATGATCTTCTGAATTGACCGGTTATTTGGCAACGATGATTTTTTTGAGATACATGTCTCCAATATTCTTGATGAATGCGATCTGAACATCATCAAAAGAAAGCGTCTTGGTGTAATCTGTATGTTCGAGTTCGGAACGGATCAAATGCATTTCCTGAAGGGTCTGCTCGGTTCTGTGATTGCAGATGGCGACCATTGCCCGGCAGGGTTCCTTCAGAAGATCGTTTTTCAGTATTCTATTGGCCACCTTGATGGGATCTCCGGTGACAAACCACTTACGGCGATCCTCCACGCGGATGGAATTGAGGAACAGGAAACCGGAGGAGAGACCGACCCGGACTTTGAAATCGGAGTTGCGAAGAATGACATTGGGAACATTCTTGAGTATATTGATCAGATTGATCTGCATGGGCGAGCCGATTTCCACCCGGGGGACGATGAACATTATTTTGTCGCACCGGTTGATGTCCACAAGGGCGTCGTTGAAGATTAAGATGTTGATGATCTGCTGTATAAAAGGACAGAGTTTGTCGCTGATTCGATCCGCAGAGCCTGCGGAAGCCCTTTTTCCGTATCTGTCTATTTTCACATAACCTACATATCCTTCGAAATCGCGGATTCCCCGCGCGTCCTCTTCGGAGATTCCTTTTTCGTGGGCATCATCCCCGAAATACTCTTCTATTTCCTTGGTATTGACGGCATTGCCCAGACGATTCTGTACCCAGTTTTCCATGATGTTGTTCGCAAACATAACTATCTCCAAATGAATATCTATAAATTAATATTTCCTGAAATTTATGACAATGCATTCAGTCTGCGACATCCGGAGACCGGGCTTCATGCAAGGGTTCCTAGGTCTTTGAAAGGACATCTCAGGAAAAACGAATTTTCCAAGGAAAACAGTAAACTACCGCTTACTTCAGCAGCAGACTCTGTAGCTCCAAAATTTTTCGTCCAATACAGATAAATTTTAAAAAGTAAAACCCGGAACAGGGACGATAACTATAAGTTGGTGCACTCGGACCACACCGCGCGCGGGCGGACGCGGACGATTACGGCCCGTTCCTCATCCTCCAGGAATCGAAATGGCCGTGGCAATCCCTTACGACACTTTCACCTGTCATTGCGAAGGAACAAAGTGACTGCGGCAATCCCTTTCGGAACGGAACGCATGGTTTGCTTCGGTGCTGCGCACCTCGCAATGACATTTTTCACCTGCCATTGCGAGGCGTGATACACGTCGTGGCAATCCACCCCGGTTGTCAGTCCTTGACGCAACGGACGGAAAAAGCCTCTTTCTCATAGTCGCGATCCCTACGAGAAGCCGAAAAGTAATAGTATGAATCCTGGTAGTAAGCACAGTCTGTATCGCATGTGGCACTCCAAAAATCCGCGCGGAGTCCGCCGTAGATAAAAAGTGCGCCCTCGCAGTCACGTCGCCCCGCAGGAAGGGCAGAAAAGCCGTAAGCATCCGTACCATTGCCATTATTCACCCACCCCTTCCTGCTCTTGAGTTTAGTCCCAGCGGTCTCTTCGCCCCCCACGAAGTCCACAAGCGTCGTCCATTCGGTATTTGTCGGAATGTGCCAACCTGCAGGGCATGCACCCTGATGAGGACTCAAAATCACGGCCGAAGCCGATGCCGACTGATAGGAACTCGCAATGTTCATCGAGGCAGTCCACGAGTAAAGCCTGCCATACTTAGCACAGCTGTCCGCGCGGTTCCCGTAGCACCAGGAATTTCCTGCGAGGTCTGGCATTGGTATGCTATCCGCATAGTTCAAATTCTCCGCCATCCACGTCTGGGTGCCGATCGAGACCGTCTTGTATACCTGACCATCGCGGGGATCCGTGATTTCCCCATAAGTGACATTTGGATTCAGATAGTCCCACGCGGTCTTGGAATTTACGCCTCCGTTTACAGCCCCGGACGAAGAATCGCTCCCGCACGCGGTAAACAGGGCCGAGATCGCCAGAGCCAATCCCCAGAACAAGCCGTTGATCTTACTGTTTTCCATCTTCATTTTTGCTCGCATTTTTCAGTCCTTCTCGCAACGGACGGAGCCATACCCCAATGTAAAGCTCCTGTTTCTGGAGGCCCCGTAGCCTTGCAGCCTTGGGACGCTCGCTCTGAGCTGCGCTCAGGCTAGGCATCAATCCTTTAAACACCGAAGCGACTGCCCAAACGCCTTATTGTAGTCGACTGCGTCCACGTCCGTGATGCTGAAGTACATGGTCCCGCCGTATGCGCTCGTAGAACTATACTCCGTAGCCGTCCACCAATAGCCGTAGTAGCCAACGTAGCCGAAACCCGACCCGCCGAGGTAGACCAACCCGATGTAGGTGCCACCCGGCAGAGCGGAAAAGCCGTACGTGTTCATCCCGTTGCCATCGTTATACCACCCGCTCGTGCTCTTGAGTTTCGTCCCGGCAGTCTCTTCGCCGCCCACGAAGTCATCAAGAATTGTCCATTCCGCATCTGTCGGAACATGCCAGCCACTGGGACACACGCCCTGATGATTCACATCGCTTCCGCCCCATGTGGCATCATTGTATGTCGCAGGGAAAGCCATCGCCGCAGTCCAGGTGTACAGCCTCCCGTATTTGGCGCAACTGTCCGCGCGGTTCCCGTAGCACCACGAATTTCCTTTAAGGTTCGGCATCGCCGTGCTGTCCGCATAGTTCAGGTTCTCAGCCATCCACGTCTGCGTGCCGATCACAACCGTCTTGTAGGTCTGGCCGTCACGGGTATCCGTGATTTCCCCGTAAGTAATGTTGGGATTCAAGTAATCCCACGCCACCTTCTCACTTGAGCTGGAAACAGCAACTGATGAACTCGAGGACGTATTGACCGAAGACGAACTCCCACCTTCCACTTCCGTACCGTTGTTCCCGCTGTCACCGGTGCACGCCGCGAAAATCAAAGCGACCGCAACCATACCGAATAATGCTATACGCTGTTTCTGTTTCATTTTTTCCCCTTGCCTCAGGCCTTGGAATCGCGATTATCCTGGATAACTTTGCCGCTCAAAATAGAAAATTAAAGGAAACATCAACAGCGGATTCCATTCCCGGTTCCATGCCAGAACCACCTTGCACAATTCATGCCGGCTTTGAATCGGCTCAGGCGCGCTCCATTTTGCGATCGCAAATTCATCTTTAGAGAGCCCTCATCCTTGAGCCGTCATCTGTTCATTTACTAAAAATCGTCTTTCAGACAGCGAAGAGAATTAGCATTTGTCTTGATACTACTATTTATACCCATATTCGGATCATTGTAAAGAGACCGGCTGAAAGCGTCAACATCATCGTCTTCCGAAGCACTCCAGAAAACCGCAAAAGAGCCTATAAAATTTCCACTGGCATCGCGGTAACCCGCAGGGAGAGCCGAAAAACCGTAAACGTCCGTACCGTTGCCATAGACATCCTTGTCTGGGTTATAAATCCAGCCAGAAGTGCTCTTAAGCGCAGTTCCGGCGACATCACTGCCGCCTGCGGCCTCTTCCAACGTAGTCCATTCATCATCCGTCGGAACGTGCCACCCTGCGGGGCATGCGCCTTGTTGTGGTACAGAGATCACGGCACTTGCCGACATTTCCTGGTAGGAGCTTTCAATGTCCATCGCGGCAGTCCAGGTGTAAAGCCTGCCGTACTTCGCACAACTGTCGGCGCTGTTTTCATAGCACCAAGAATTCCCTGCGAGGTTCGGCATCGCAATGCTATCTGCATAGTTCATATCCTCCGCCATCCATGTCTGCGTCCCGATCGTCACTGTTTTATAAACC
>JALNVO010000122.1 GCA_023231365.1 Fibrobacteraceae bacterium
AGTCAACGCTCCAGGGTGACTGCACTCCAAGAATCTGCGCATATAGGTCGATATCTCTCATACAAGAAAAGTTAGGAAATATCTAGACCACCCACACGATATCCCGAAGCCCCCAAATTTTTATGCATGTATTTTTCGTCATAAATATTTTCCAAGAATCCAGAATAATCTGAATTTTTGCTTTTTTATATACCGGAATTATTATCCATCAGGCTAACACAACAGAAACCCGCAAAATTTTTCTACGCTTTTTTTGCGACCGGAATATTTTTGGCAAAGGCGCGGAACAAGCTAAGCACCTTTGCAGCAGATTCTTCTGGAGTCCCTTTGCCGAGTTCTGCAACCCCTTGCAAGGGCGAATTGCCCAAATACCGCATCGGGTATGGAGAACTAGCCGACAATACAGCAAGAAGCTTTGGATCCGGAGGCGGAAATTCGATGAATGTAAAGGCTGCCATTCCCTTGCGGGCGTCAATACCTTGGATACGAAGGGAACTTGCAATGAGCGAGACCTCGGAAACGAGGAAAATACGCTCAGCGGGAGGAGGAATCGGTCCAAAACGATCCACAAGTTCTACGCGAAGAGATTCGAGATCACTTTGCGATGCGGCTCGCGCCAATCGCTGGTAAATGGAAATGCGGGAAAGCCCATCCACAATGTAATCTTCGGGAAGGAAAGCATCGATAGAAAGTTCCACGCGGGGCTGCACTTTCGCCTCTTCCCCGCCTCCGCGGAGTTCTTCCACGGCTTCACGGACTAGTCGCACATAGGTTTCAAAGCCGACTTCGGCGATAAACCCGTGCTGTTCTGAACCGAGCAAATTGCCCGCGCCTCGAATTTCCAGATCTCGCATTGCGAGCTGATAACCGCTGCCTAAATCAGTAAACTGTTCCAAAGCTTGCAAACGTTTGAAGGAATCCGCCGAAATTTCCGCATCCTTGGGCGTTACCAGATAAGCGTACGCAAGCACATCTGAGCGGCCAACGCGCCCACGCATCTGATAGAGCTGGCTAATGCCAAAATGGTGCGCATTCATAATGATGATCGTATTCGCATTCGGAACGTCAAGCCCACTTTCAATGATGCTCGTACTCACAAGGATATCGAAATTCCTGCGGACAAATGCATCCATCACCCGTTCCAAATCGTGATCGTCCATTTGCCCGTGAGCAACAGCAATTCGTGCCTCAGGAGCGAGTTCCTGTACATCTTCTGCGAGTCGCTCAATACTTTGTACGCGGTCATTGACAACAAATACTTGACCACCGCGGGCAAGTTCATCCTTTATCGCTTCTGCCAAAATAGCATCATCGCGTTTGAGGATCTTCGTTTCTACAGGCAGGCGATTCATCGGCGGCGTGTTGATGAGTGAAATATCGCGGACGCCTGTCATCGATAAATGAAGCGATCGCGGAATCGGAGTGGCACTCATGCTGAGCGTATCCACGGCCAAACGGAGTTCCCGCAAATGTTCTTTTTGTTTGACGCCGAACTTTTGTTCTTCGTCAATAATGAGAAGTCCCAAATCTTTGAACGTGCTTTTGTTGGAAAGGAGCGCGTGAGTGCCAATGACGATATCATACTTGCCTTCAGCGGCATCTGCAAAGATTTTCTTCTTTTCCGATACGGAGCGATAACGGTTAATGAGCGCAATCCTTACGGGGAAAGCCGAAAAGCGGTCGCGGAACGTTTCGTAATGCTGTGCCGCGAGAATTGTGGTCGGCACGAGTACCGCCACTTGGCGCTTGGAATAAATGCACTTGAAAGCCGCGCGCATGGCAACTTCCGTTTTGCCAAATCCTACATCGCCGCATACCAAGCGGTCCATCGGATGCACGCTTTCCATATCATGCTTAATTTCTGCCGTGGCGCGCACCTGATCCGGAGTCGGCTCGTATTCAAAGGCATCCTCAAATTCCTTCTGCATCTTGGAATCCGGCGGGAAAGCGAATCCTTCCACCAATTCTCGCTTGGCATAAAGTTCCACAAGTTCCCGGGCAATCTCGACAACCTTCTTCTTAACGCGAGCCTTGAGCTTCTCCCAAGCCTTGCTTCCCAAATTGGCAAGTTCCGGCTCCACTTCCTCGGTATCCGGAAGTTTTTCAATTTTTTTCAAATCGGAAACAGGGAACTTCAAACGGTCCTTGCCCGCATACTCCAAAAGCACGCAATCCACAAGGCCGCCATTCACTTGTTCGCGCACAAGCCCCATATAGCGGCCAATTCCATGATCTTCATGTACAACATAATCGCCACGGGAAAGCGATTCTACCAAGAGGGCCTCCGAAACGGAACCCGACACAACCCCTTTCCGCTTGATTTTACCCGTGCGGTTGAAAATCTCGGATTCCGTTAAAAAAGCAAGACCTTCATCATCAATCCAAAAGCCCTCGGAAAGATCTCCAACCAAAACGCCCGCTATCGGCAATTTTTCAAAAAGGTGCTTGATGCGGAATGCGCTTCCTTCGGAATGAGCCACCAGATAAACTAAACCACCCTTTGCGACAAAGGCTTCTACATCCTTTGCGATTGCAGAGGTTCCCGTAATCGACTTATCCTGCGGACGACTCTTGATAGAAATCCAATCCGAAGAATCCATTCTCGCCCGTGTAAGGTCAAGGAGCGGATGCGATTTTAATTCGGGTGAAAAATTATCAAAATGCCACCAGAGATCGTTCGGAGTTGAAAGTCCCTTGCCCACGCAGAACGAGCGTTCGTAGGCCGCTCCGAATGCTGCCGTCATTTTCGATGCTTGGTCTTCCAATACGGAAAGGCCGTCAAAAACCACCGCCGAATCCGGCATATAATCCAAAACATTCGAAGTCAATTTCTGGTACGACGAACGGCGCCACCAGATCTCGGCCTCTTCTTCTTTTGGAACTGCGGCCATTTGCTCAATCGAAAGCGTAAATTCTCCATGCGGATAAACTTCTAGTCGGTTTAAATTTTCAATAGAACGCTGCGAAAAGATGTCAAAGGTGCGGATACTTTCGAGTTCATCGCCAAAGAATTCCAAGCGCACAGGATGCGGATATAAGTACAAATTAATATCCACGATGCAGCCGCGGATAGAGAACTCCCCCACTGAGCTCACTACAGGCTGTTCTACAAAGCCCATATCGCCAAAAGTCCTGCGAAGCGAAAGAGGATCCACGACATCACCGGGTTTGAATGTGATGGACTTCCTTTCGAGTTCTCCCGGAGAAGGCAAGCGAAGCAAAAATGAATCCAGGGGGCACACCGCAATAAGTGGGACATTCTTTCGCGTCCTCTTGAAAAAGCGCAAACGCTCTTCGAGAACGCCGTCAAAGGGCAGCTTCGCTTCATAGGGCTTCACACCCAAAGCAGGGAAGAATATCACGGAATCTTCGCCGCACAAGCTCTGCAAATTTTCCGTCCAAAGTTCGCCAGCGCGGTAATCGCTCACAACCACGACAATGTTCTCCGGAAGCTTGGAAAACCGGTCTGCGACCATCAAAGCCGCAGCAGAAGCCGACAGCCCTTCTACATGCAAAGTCCCCGAGCGCATTTTTGCAAAAGCAGAAAGCCCGCCAAAATCTTGTGCAAGAATAAATTCCGGAAAATTCAAGAAACTCATAAAAAATCCTAAATCAAGCCGGCTTCGCGGCAATGCTCATAAACAAAAGGGTTGTGGTCGCCCTGGACTCCGAAAATACGGCGGTCCCGCTCGCATTCATATTTGTCAACCGGATATAGCTTGCTCCAAATTTCAAAAAGTTTGCGGCGTTCCGGCGAAAGCTTTATCCCATACGTCTTTTCCATATAAAACGAAATCCGGGCAAGCATCCCACGCACCTCCGGACGGGGCTGAAATTTACTGTTTTTAAAATCCACTATGGACCGGCAAGAGCCATACATCGGCTCAACCGTATCCGTCCATTGCCCGTACATAAAATTACTGCGGTCCCCATTTACTTCGCCAATGCTCGGCAGAAGATTGTGCAAATCTCCCTCCATAATGGCAAACAAAGAATCCGTTTCCTCGCAATTTTTCCTCGCACTATTCTTGCCTTGCTTATGCCAGCATTGCCGCGACATTCCAATATTATGGGCTGTCACCACATGTTCCCATTCAATACGGTTCGCACGATCTTCATTCTTCCGGAAAGCAAATCCGCAGCTTTTAAAATCAATCTTGTTCGGGCTTTTGTTGCTTTCGTATTTACAGCCGCAATAAACTGTCACCATCAAATCGCCGTAATAGATGCGATCCATCTGCTTTTTAGCTTCATAAAAATTGTAATGCCGGGGAGAATTATTGTATTGCTTGGCAAACGCCACCGTCAAAAAAACGAGAGCAAAAAAAACACTCAAGCGGATGCGCATATACAAACCTGAATAAAAGGAAATAACGCTCCAAATATAGGATTTTAAGCAATTCCGTTCCAGAGAAAAAAAGAAAAGCAGATGAATTTACGCATCTGCTTCAATCAAAAAAACTGTCTTTTTAAGGCACGTCGTTCGGGCGGATTCCCGCTGTGCGAGCATCTTGAATATCAATGATAACGGACGCTCCGGACTCAAAGTTGCCCGCAGTCACTTCATCGTTATATTCTTCAATACCTTTAGTCACAGCTGCAGTATATGTCGAAGGCATTTTTCCCCAAGCCATTGTCGTTTCTAGGAAGGTATAAGTGGTGCCCTTGTCAGTGGATCTCCAGCCTAAAAAGGCATGTCCCTCAACGCTGACAATTACAGGGTGGATTCCGATGGCCTCTAAAACAGAAGCAAACAAGAAAGCTCCTTCAATGCAATTTGCCTGCTTTTCGCGAAGCACCTCTTGCGGATACTTTATCTTCTGCCCAATGCTACCTGCTTTCGTATTGTTCACATAGGTAATTTGTTTCGCCGCGAGGATATTGTAAACAGCCATCACTTGGCTATCTACGCTCGCTTCAATCGTTGAATGTCCAAAGAGCTGGTATCCACCGTAACCATCAGGCATTGCTTTTGCAAGCTGAGAAAGAATTCCCGAAATAGAATCCATGTTAGGAGTCACCCATACAGCATTCCAAGGATCCATATCAATGCCCTCGTATTCCGCTCCGAAAATTTGCACTGGATGGATATTCACTGCATAAGATTCCGCAAAGAAAAGAATCTGATGATCATTTTCAAGCGCATATGCACGCACCTGTACCTGCACAGGGGTCGCCGCCGTGAGCCCTAGATAGTTCTCTGGATATAAATTCAAGGCTGGTCCATAAAGCTTTGTCGAATCGGGATTCACAAAAGTCGTAACACTTCCTGTATCGCTATAACCAGGAATCCATGCCTGCACCAAAATATTATGCCAAATTTTTCCGCTATTCCGAACAGCTACAGAAAGCGGGACCGGATACTCAAAATTTTTATACATTAAAGGATATTGATTCGCAAATGCTGCGTACAAGTCTTCTTTTTTTGAATAAACTTGGGCATATAAATCCCGAATCACACTTTTTGCATAAATATCATCATATACAGAATCGTATAAAGCATCATACAGAGAATCATAAGAAGCCGAAAGAAGACTATCCTTCAAGGCTTCACGAGCAGAATCCATCCACGCATCGGTAAATGCACCGAAAAACAACGTGTCATAAACAGAATCCAGAACAGCTTCAGATTGAAGGGAATCCCACAATTTATTGGTAATTTCTTCGCGGAGAGCCGCAGACAAACTATCGGAATTTACAGATTTTCCATCCGTACCATCGGTTCCAGTAGCTCCAGTAGCACCTGTGCAAGCTGTAAAAACAATAGCAAAAAGAGCCGTTAACAACAACCGAAACTTCATACTCCATAATCCTTAAAGTTAAAATATGATTTTTGCCAAATATAGTTCATTTTCCAATATTCATCAAATAAAATAACCCGCAGAATATTCGTTCTGCGAGTTAAATCTCCCCTCTTATTTCATCAAAAATCTGACGCTAAAAAAATCACTTCCTAAAGGAGATCATCCGTTTTCCATTTAATATCACTAGTACAGGAGCATAGCGAAAGCGGTTCGGCAGCGGAACAAACGTTTCGCCCGGATTTATTCGCATACTTTGTATCCTCTTTCCGCGAATATCATAAACAGCTATGTTCCCCCCAGAAACAGATCCCACGATAAGTCCACCATCCACATAGCGGAAGCTAGACACATCAGAATTGAAATGATGGGAACTAATCTTTTCCGTTGCCAAAGGTTCTGCGGGCTCCGTAAAACCAAGCTGGGAATCCATCCAGCGGATACGAGCCTTATAATAATTCCGCATATGGGTTACTTCTAAATTCCAAGTCGCTTCGGAATAACCATTAAAACAAAGACTGAACCAGCCCGTTGTAGAACAGCCCGGTTCCCCATCCATGCCGATCGCCGTTCCGAGCACATTCCATTTCGAGAAGTTTCTCTGTGAGGCTTGAGCAATGAGCGCAGAAACGGAATCAATAAATTTATCCACATTCTTGGAATGCCAAACGGAAGAGCGGAGCTCAGCCCAACGCGATTTGAATTTTGCTTGGAAATACGAATCCTTAAATAGATTCTTTAACCAAGGTGCTATGATATACGTTCCCGAAAAATTCTGGTTGATTTGCCAACCAGTAGAATCCATATTGCTGTTGTAACTCACGGCACCGAAAGCCAAGTTAAAATCCCATGGAGGACCCAAAACAATCTTGCCCCCTTCCGAATCCCTGTTCTTGCTCATATAGAAGCTGCAAATATATGCATCTGAATTTTTTGTAATCTCCTGATGCAGTATATAATCTACGGCGGCATCCACATCCAGCACCGACAAATAAGCCGGGCTCGATTCACTACCGGAAGCAGCATCCACTGTTTTTTCAAAAGTATTAAAAGTATTCTGCAAATAAGATTTTTGCGATTCGGCCATATTCTCAATCTTCGGATAGTGATAGATCATCTGAAGTCCATCTGAAGATTTAAAACCTTCCTTTGAAAGGTTTGAATTGCCTGCATTAAGCTTGTCAACGCGGAAAATATACCCCCCCGTCAAAGCATCTCCCGCAGTATCAGCTTCGTCGAGTTTCTTGATATTTATACGATCTTTACCCCTCTTGATTTTTTCCACCAACAAATACACGCCCTGATATTCTCCATTCAAAAACATTTCTACAAAACGAGTCCGGGGGCTATACCTGCCCGCAACGGTATAGAGATAGTAGGCAAGCGCATTACGGATAAGAGTCTTATCCACATACGGGCCGTGAAGCACCCAATCATCGCCATCAGGAAGGCCGAGCAGCGGAGCCGCCATTTCTTCACCATTCGTATCACGGAGTTCAAAACCATAGCTTTTTTTCTTGAATGCCGCAGAAGTCTGACCTCTCGTTTCAATACCAATCCGCATCGCTTCTACTTGCAGTGAATCATTCAGTGAATTTGTCCCAAAGTCCAACACGCGAAGTGCGCCCTCTGTTTTTGGCTTGTCGGGAATCGATACCCCATTAGTATTGATAATTAAAATCGGTAAATCATAGGAATCCGCAAAAACTGCGGACGAAAAAGAAACAAAGCCAAAAGCCAAAATTTTCAGCAAATGCATGGCAACTCCTTGATGCAGCCTTAACAGATAACTGCCAATTTTTTACAAAATAACTTAGCATCCTTTTTTGTGCGTAAGCATAAGCAGAAAGCGTTGTTATTTGTTGTTGATTTTTGTTCAAATTTCCGTGAATTTAATAAACGATAAAGTAAAAAAAATGAAACAAGTTTTTGCATCTCTAAAAATTGTATACAAATTAAAACGCACGTTCTTTTTATATGGGTAAGAAAGAATTTAATATGGGAAATTGGTTATGAGGTGTGTTGTAGTCGCAGACGAAGCCTCCTGGTTCACGAGCTCCTTCTCCAACGTCCAATATTCCACAGACAAGCATCACCACGAACTCGAAGGGCCCGAGGCTAGCTACGGAACAAGTATCGCTACCAAGGAAATTTTAGATGCCCTCGGTGACACAAAATTCTACACCTATTCCAAAGTCGGCGGGCACACCCTTTGTACGCGTCCTACCACCCAATATCACTGGATAAAAAGCTACGTGCAAAAATTCCTTTTAGAAGGTAGAGGAGAAACCGCTAAAATTGAATGCACGCAAAACGCCAACTTCAACAAATCGACCGGGATCGATTGGAGTACTCAGGATTTGAAGTTCTAGCACATTACTCTACACCACAAGATTGGCGTCGGAATGGAAATGCTTTACAAGCCGTATTATTAAAGGACGCCTCTAAAAAATGTTGCGCATAAGGTTACCGCGATGTATATTATCACCCCATGAGCCACAAACATTATGCGCTGTTGCCCTTCTTTCTCGTTGCGGGTTTCTTTCTTTTAGGGTGTTCCGATCAT
>JALNVO010000123.1 GCA_023231365.1 Fibrobacteraceae bacterium
ACGAATGGAGTAAAAAGCCAAGGCTTGTTCTCGTTGTACAATACTTGGAGTTCGGTTACGCCTATCGTCAAATTTTTCAAGGCGAGTTCATATCTGTGTCCGTACAAATTGCGGTTGTTTAAATTTTTGAGGCTGTAGCTCCAGGATGCCACTCGCAAATCGGCATAGAATGTTTCGATGTGGAGCGGGCCGAAGTAGAATTCGAGGCTAAGCATATTGTAGGGCAGCGCAAATTGGTTGAGTGCTAAATTGTTGTAATAGCCTGGGCCCCAGTGCATCACGTCGCGGGCGAGCTGCAGGCGCATCCAAGAGTAATTCAGACCCATATGGGCCCGGTATCTAGCATAGCTTACGTAGTCGGCTCCGGCATTGCCTTCCTCTGTTTGCGTGTCGAAGACTTCGCCGTCATAGCTTTGCGCCTTTTCTGCGGTGTGCTTTTCTGCGTATATGCGGGCATCTAGATCGAAGTCAAGAGAATCTGCAAAGCCCCTGAAATAAAGCCCGCCGTCAATGCCCGGCCGGATCGTATCGCCGAGGGTTTCGCTTCCGCGGTAATCTACCCCGCCCACAATTGACGCTGCAAATGCGTAGAAATGTCCGTTCAGTTCTTGTGAAGACGAAAATAATGCATTCTCTTCTGTCTGCTTAAAATTACGTATAAAGCTAGTGTCGCGCCTGGGGTAAGTAAAAAAAGCCCGTTCTTCACTGATCGTTTGCCGGTGGTAATTGAATAGCATCGGAACGCTTTCGAGAGTTTGCAGGTTTCTGTTGTGCTCGGTAAAAATTACAGGCGATGCTGCAAACAAATTTGTATATAATAGAATGAACGCTATTAAGGCATCTCTATTTCTTTTTGCCATAGTATTTGCTGCCGTAACCATAGCCATAGCCGCCGTAATAGTAGCCACTGCTTTCGTGCTCATAACGGTTCATTGCAAATGCAATTTGCTTCTCGCCTTGACGGTTTATTTTGTTGATGCTTTCTTTTATGGAATTCATAGAATGGCGACCATAGTGGAGCACAAATAGCACAAAGTCGGCAAGAGGAATGATGACTTCTGTATCAGTGACAAGTTCCAAAGGTGGAGTATCGATCAGAATAATATCGAATTCTTGCTTAGCGCTTTCTAGCATTTTTCCAAAGGCCTCGCTCCGGAGAAGCTCACTGGGCGAGACGTTGTTGGATCCTGCTCCAAGAATGGTTAGATTCGGAGTATTGCTCTTAGAAATGGCGTCGCTAAATCCGCACTGCTCCGAAAGGATGTTTGAAAGTCCGTGGCGTTTATGTCCGTGTATAGTTCCTTTGCGCATATCGGCATCAATAAGCAAAGTCTTCTTGCCCGACTCTGCGTATAGTGCCGAAAGATTTTTTGCCACAAAGCTTTTGCCCACGCCAGGAACCATTCCTGTTACCAATATGACTTTTTTGCCGTTTAGAGCAAAATCGAGCGCTGTAAATAGGGAACGGAGGGATTCACTTGCAGGCTCGTATGGCTTTTCTATGACAATGGGTTTTTGCTGCTTTTTGTTAGAAAGAAGTCCCTTTTGAATCTCAGGAATTTTGGCGAAGACGCTCACGCCTGTTTCCCTTTCGATTTCAAGGGTATTGCGGACGCCGCTTTTGAGCATACGCATTAGGAATACAAAGAGCACGCCGATCATTAGGGACGCAGCAACGGCACACAAAAGAATATTCGTTTTCTTAGGTTTGCTCGGGATATCTTCAATTTGTGCGTAGTCCACGATGCGCACGTTGCCGACCTCACCAGCTCTCACTACTCGCAACTGTTGAATGTTGTTGAGCATAGAAGTATATTGCTCATTGTTTACGGCGACTTCTTCTTGCAAGCGGAAAACCTCTTGTTGCGTAAGAGGCATTTTGGCTCCATCTGTTTTGAGCTTGGCGAGTTCGCTTTGTACTTTTTCTTTTTGTTTGACGATCGTTTCAATAGCCGGGTGGCCTTCCTTGAAGAGCCTTGCCGCTTCTTGCCGCTGTTGCTCAAGTACCAAGAGCTGCTTTTGCAAGTCGGTCTCTTTTTCAAGGTGTGCTTGGGTTTCTCCGGTCATATCTACGGAGCCGATCCTATGGCGGTAGGTGGTTAGCACTTCTTCGGCGCTGTCGAGCTTTGCTTTCACTCCCGGAAGTTGCAATTGCAAAAATTCAAGAGTCTTTGCGGCTTCGGCGCTCTTCATTTCCACATTTTGACGGAGGTAGGCCATGGCGAGCGTATTCAGTATATGAGCCGCGCGGTCGGCATAGCGGTGCGTATAGGAAACTCCGATAATGCCGGTTTGCTTGCCCTTTTCGGCGACGTTTAAATTCTTGATTAGTGTGCGGGCTGCATCCAGAGGATTGGTTTGGCTGAGAATAAATTTTTGCCCCGGAAGCCCTTGTAAAAGAGCGACAAGAATTTTTAAAGAGTCCCTGCCGTAAGGAGCGCCTGCTACTTCCCCTATTTTGCCTTGTATCAATTTTTGTCTTTCGGGGGAGTAAACGGCGTATGTGCTGTCATCAATGATTTCTGCAAGCCATTGTTCGGAGCGGGAAGACTCCGGGATGTTCATATCGTCAATGTCCATCCGGCCTTCTTTGTGCATTAGGCGTTTGATGGCGCCGACCGGGGTCGCATTAAAGCACAAGTGTTCTTGTTCTACCACGTCGTTTGCGACCATACGGCTTTTAATAAGCTCGATTTCAGCATCGGCAGGGCTTCCTACGTCGAGCAGCGCTCCCATTTCGCCCATTGCCTTGCCCGCATTAGATCCTTTCAAATCGATCTGGAGGAGCGCATCGCTTTGGTATTGCGGGCGTATCCAGTTAGAAATTAAAAGACCGATCGCTCCACCTACTAAGCTGCATATAATTAGTAGAAATTTTTTTTTCCACAGAAGCCCGGCGGCTTCAACGAGTGTTACAGTGTCGTTTGTCTGGGGCGTTTGTAATAGGATAGGTGCTTGCGGAAGGTCTTGTTTCATACGGCTAATGGAATTGTTTCTTTTATTATTTTACTGTTAAATTCTTCTGGGGTTGTAAAGGTCGGTACAATATCGTGAAGAACTCTGATGGTGGCTATTTCGTCGTTTTTCAAGGCTGCATTTTTCAATTTCCAGAGTTCGTCGATAAATGTTGTTGAGTCAAAATTGATTTGTTTCCCGATAAATATAAGTTTATTGCTTGTTCTCTTCAGCCCCTCTTCGTTCATCAGGAGTTCTTCTTTTATCTTTTCCCCTGGTCGGAGGCCTGTAAACTTGATTTTGACGTCCTTGTAGGGTATTTTCCCATACATACGGATAAGGTTTTCGGCGAGGGAGACAATTTTTACGGGCTGTCCCATATCGAGTACAAAGATTTCTCCGCCGTGGGCAATTCCCGCCGCTTCGAGTACTAGGTTTGCCGCTTCGGGAATGGTCATAAAGTAACGGATAATATCGGGGTGCGTAACGGTCACTTCTTTTCCTTGTTCAATTTGACGTTTGAATAGGGGAATTACGCTGCCGTTGCTTCCGAGCACGTTTCCGAAGCGCGTAACGACGAATTCCGTCTTGCTGCCTTTTTCTTTGGACATATATTGTACTATCATTTCACAGCAGCGCTTACTTGCGCCCATCACGTTGGTGGGGTTTACTGCCTTGTCCGTGCTGATCATCACGAACTTTTTTACATTGTGCATCATAGCAAGAGTTGCCATATTGAACGTACCTACGACGTTGTTCTTGATCGCTTCCATCGGGCTCATTTCCATCAAGGGCACATGCTTGTGGGCCGCCGCATGGAAAACGATATCGGGGTGGTAAGTGTTGAAAATCTGATCGATGCGGAAGTAATCCCGTACGCTCGCAATGAGGGTTACTAAGTTAAGGGAACTTCCGTATTCCATAAGCAGTTCTTGTTGGATATCGTATGCGTTATTTTCGTAGATATCCACAATGATGATTTGCTTTGGGTGAAATTTTGCAATTTGGCGCACAAGTTCGCTTCCGATGCTTCCTCCACCACCGGTAACCATGCAAACTTTGCCGTTAAAACTTTTGTGGATAATCTGGTTCTCGAAATCAATTGGACGCCGGCCTAGCAAGTCTTCTACCTTGATGTCGCGAATTTGTTCTACAAAACTATGCTCCCCTTCATGATTCGCATCTAGCAAAGACCCGAGGAAAGGGAGAATTTTAACTGGTAAGTTCGTTTTGCTGCATATATTCAGAATAGCCTGACGGTCTTTGGCGGGACAGCTAGGAATTGAAAAGAGAATTTGCTCAATGTTTTCCAACTTTGCAATTTTTGGGATATCGCTGGTACTCCCCGCAACGACAACGCCTTCAAACGGTTTTCCTATTTTTACGCGGTCGTCGTCAATGATGCACACGGGGTTCATTTCGTTTGCGTTGGATGTTGCAACGTTTTTTGCTTTGTCTTCAATGCTATTGCGAATTTCGGCGAGAATTAACTTGGTTGCATTGCCCGCACCGATAATCATCGTGCGCTTCCGCTTGCATTCTTCTTTACCGGTATTCACCAGCGTGATGAATGCATTTTTGAAAAGGTAGCGGAAGGCACAAATTCCAAGAAGTGCAAAAACCGCGTGCAATATCGCAAATTGATAGTAGAGGCGCTGGGTGATGACGTACAAGAGAATGTTGGCGAGTGCCACGCCCCCGATGACGCCCTTGATGCAGCTTAGGTAGTCTTGTTTGCTGAAATAGCGCCAGAGCTTGTTGTAGGCTCCAAAAAAAAGGAGCCCCCCGAAGCACATGATTACGCATGTGATGAGGTTGATGATGAGTTCGCCCTGGCCGATGCGTTCCGCCACAAGAGGTAAAGGAATGGTTGCAAAGAGGCCCGCAGCAACAACGATAAAGCCATCGGCCAAGGCTAGAATACGCTTTCGCGCCCTAAAGTTGGAAAGGTTGTCCCTCAGAAATTTTCCCATACGCTATACGCTCTCCTTCGGAATAATATTCCGCTGTAAACAAAATATTATTCCATAACAACACAGTTAAAAGATAGCTAAAATCGGTTAAAAAGAAGGTTTTATAGTATTAAAAACTTACGGCAAGGTTACCAAAAAGTACGATTTTGTAAAGAATGATTAAAAGTTGAGTAAAAAAAGAAGCGGTTAGCGTCATTCCGGCTGATCGTTAGCGTCATTCCGGCCGCAGAGCCGGAATCTCGGTCGTATCGTCCAAGCCTTTTCGTAGTTTCTAGCTTCAATGCCGAGTGGGTATCGTCGAGACTCCGGATCAAGTCCGGAGTGACGCGGAGAGAACTCCCCGGGCAAAAACGGCTATCGCACAGGAGTGCTAATCGTTAGCGTCGTTCCGATCGTCATCAGAACCAAAACCACCGCGATCATCGTGAGGAGCGCTGATGGTTAAAGTCACAGCGATCATCGTGAGGAGTGCTGATGGTTAAAGTCACAGCGATCATCGTGAGTAACGCTAATCGTTAACGTCATTCCGGCTGATCGTTAGCGTCATTCCGGCCGCAGAGCCGGAATCTCGGTCGTATCGTCCAAGCCTTTTCGTAGTTTCTAGCTTCAATGCCGAGCGGGTATCGTCGAGACTCCGGATCAAGTCCGGAGTGACGCGGAGAAAACTCCCCGGGCAAAAGGCCGCAATCCTCAGTATTAATTTTTAACAATTTTCTCCCCAATAACGTATCTTTTTATTACATTTTTCCTAAATTCATCTATGGATCAAAAAATGCTTTTCAAAGATAAAGTGTGGTTATCATCGCCGACGATGCACGGGGAAGAGCTCAAGTATGTGACCGAGGCGTATAAAACCAATTGGATGAGCACGGTTGGGAAAAACATCAATGAAGTAGAACGCCTTGCCTGTGAAAAAATAGGTTGTAAGTACGCTGTAGCCCTCAGTGCAGGAACTGCCGCACTCCATTTAAGCTCCAAGCTTGCGGGTGAAGCTCTGTATGGGATGTCAAAAACGGCTCATGGGGCTCTTGAAGGTCGAAAAGTGTTTTGCAGTGATATGACATTTGATGCCACGGTGAATCCCATCGCTTACGAAAATGGTGAAGCAGTGTTCATTGATACCGAGTACGACACTTGGAATATGGATCCTGCAGCACTTGAGAAGGCTTTTGAAATTTACCCCGAAGTACGGCTTGTTGTTGTTGCTCATTTGTACGGCACTCCGGGCAAAATAGACGAAATCCGTGATATCTGCAAAAAGCATAGCGCACTGATAGTTGAAGATGCTGCCGAAAGTTTTGGCGCAACATACAAGGGCAAGCAAACAGGGAGCTTTGGCGATTACAGCATCATTAGTTTTAATGGCAATAAAATCATCACGGGCAGTAGCGGTGGGATGTTTCTCACGGATAGCAAGGAAGATGCCGAGAAGGAGCGCAAGTGGAGCACGCAAAGCCGTGAAGCTGCCTCTTGGTATGAGCACGAAGAAATAGGCTACAACTACCGTATGAGTAATGTCATCGCTGGCGTTGTCCGCGGACAAATGCCCTATTTAGAAGAACACATAGCACAAAAGAAAGCTATTTATATGCGCTATAAGGAAGGCTTAAAAGGCCTCCCTGTACAGATGAATCCGTATAATGCAAAAGATAGCGAACCCAATTTTTGGTTAAGTTGTCTGTTGATAGATAAAAGTGCAATGTGCAAACAAGTGCGCGGCGAAACCGAGGCTCTTTATGTACACGAAAGCGGCAAAACTTGCCCCACAGAAATTTTAGAAGCTTTAGCAAAAGAAAACGCCGAAGGCCGCCCGATATGGAAGCCGATGCATTTGCAACCCATTTACAGGATGAACGCTTTTATAACTGCAGATGGTAACGGGCGCGCTAAAACAAACGCTTATATAGAAGGGAGCTCAATGGATAATGGAGCTGACATCTTTGCCCGAGGCCTGTGTCTCCCCAGCGACAACAAAATGGCCCCAGATGTACAAGATCAAATAATCGAAATTATAAGGGGTTGCTTTAAGTAGGAAGAACTTTTTGATGGACCTAGAAAACAACATTCGTTGCGGTGAAACCAGCACTCTCCAGTTCAAACAGGAACTATCAAGCCCGAGACAAATGGCTTCGGAGATGGTTGCGTTTGCAAATTCAAAGGGTGGACGAATTTTGTTTGGCATAAAAGATAAAACTGGAGAAATTCTCGGATTACGCTATGAGGATGTTCAGCGAATATCTGCAGAACTAGGGAATATTGCGACAGAATTATGTCGGCCGGTTATTTATTTGACAACGGAAGTTGTTGAAATTCAAGGCAAAACTGTTTTGATTGCAAATGTTAGAGAAGGAATTAATAAACCTTACAAAGATTTGAGCGGCGTTATTTGGGTTAAGCAAGCTGCGGACAAGCGCAAATTGGTGGAAAATAGCGAAATACTTGGGCTATTTCAGCAGTCTCAAATGTATTTACCTGAAGAATCTGGATTGATCGGTACATCTTATGCTGATTTGGAAGTGGCATATATCAATGATTTTTTTCAAAAAACATATGGAAAACCTAAAGAAAATTTTGGAAAGCCTGTAGATGCCATTTTAAAAAGTATAGGCGTGCTTACCCAAACAAGCGAAGTTTCAAAAGCTGGGATGCTTTTCTTTGGACGCAATCCACAATTATTTTTAAAAACATTCAAAGTAAAGGCCGTTGCTTATTATGGCAATAGCATAGGTGAATCGGAATACCAAGATAGTCGAGATATTGAAGGTACAATACCTAATATGTACCGCGATGCAATGTCTTTTTTGAAAGCGAATTTAAAACATGAACAGGCTGGTCAAAGTTTTAATAGTGTAGGGAAAACTAAAGTTCCACAGATTGTGTTGGAAGAACTTCTTCAGAATGCACTTGTGCATATTGATCTTTTGGAGCCCACTTACATTCGGCTACTTGTATTTTCTGATCGTATTGAAATAATTAATCCGGGGTCTTTATTTGGTGGGCTTACAATAGATGAGATTAAGTTGGGTGTATCAAAATTGAGAAATCCACTTATTGCGAGTTTTTGTTCAAAGTTAATGGTATACAGAGGGCTAGGATCAGGAATCATTCGCGCTTTGGGAGAAGGTGTTAAAATTGATTTTGAAAATAACACAACCATTAACGAATTTAAGTCCGTGATATGGTTTTCGGATAGAAACTCAGTAAGTAACGATAGAAACTCAGTAAGTAACGATAGAAACTCAGTAAGTAACGATAGAAACTCAGTAAGTAACGAAGGGAACTCAGTAAGTAAGAAAAGCCAA
>JALNVO010000124.1 GCA_023231365.1 Fibrobacteraceae bacterium
CTTGTGGTACTTTCGGGCGACGGGAAAGTTTTTCTCCACCGGTTTGAAAACGGAACGGACGTTTACCGCTCCGAAGATGGCGGGAAAACCTGGGGAACAGCCACTGGGCTCGATGGACAAGCGTCCGGCGCGCGCATCGTCTGCGACCCGGTCAATCCGGATGTCTTCTACGTCTTGGATATGCAGGGCAATTTGAAACGTTCGACCGACAAGGGCGCGACATTTGAAACCTACGGTTCCATAAAAGATGAATCCAATAGTCTGTACTACAATGGCGGAGGACTTATCCGCACGGTTCCTGGCCGGGAAGGACATCTTTGGGCGCCTCTCGACCAATCCCAGACTTGGCTTGCAAAAGGCTATTCCGAAAACGGGCTCGCGAGTTCCGAAGATGGCGGAAAGACTTGGACGCGCTATTCGAACGTAAGCACGGCAATTGCCGTCGGCATCGGCAAGGCCAAGGACGGCGCGGATTATGAAACTATCTATATCTGGGGCATTGCCGGCGGAAGCAGCAATACGCTCGGCATTTACCGTTCGACGGACAAGGGTACCACGTGGGAACGCATCAATGATGATAAGCACCAGTTCGGCGGCCCGGGAAACGGCAACTTCGTCGCAGGCGACATGAACACCTTCGGAGTCGTTTACATGAGCACCGTCGGAAGAGGGCTCGTTGTAGGTGCTCCGGAAAGCTCTAATTTCCTCGGTATTCAAAAGGTGGTGCAGCCGACTTATTCGCTTTCTCTCCGCGTTGTTTCAAGGAACTTGTTCGTTAACGCTCCGGAAAACAGCCGCTTGATTTTGGTGAATTCCAAGGGCCGCACGGTCCTCATTTCCCAAATCGGCTCCAATTCCAATGTTTCGCTCAAAGGCTTGCCTGCGGGGAACTTGTTCGCGAGGGTCATTTCCAAATCGGGCAAGGTTCTCCTGAACCGGAACATCTCCATCCGATAAGAGCAGAATTCATCATTGCATGCAGGCATCATTCCCTTATGGGGATAAGCCTGCATTTTTTATTGGCACACGAAAGCCTAAATACGCCGATTTTCGTTTTCATCGGTTTGCACGGATCTTTTGCGAAACGCCTTTTTTAGCGAAGGGGTAGCCGAAGCCGATGCCCAATGAAATTTGACGCCGGGCGGAGGCTAGGGGAAGGCCTTCCCCACCAAAGAAGGCCTTTGTTCTCCTCTTTTAAGGGGTTTTGCTCATTTTTTGTTCCTTTTTATTTTTTTTTATTTAATTTGAGAAAAACTCGAGGAGTCCTGTCTATGAATTTGAAATCACTCGCTGTGGCGGCTGCTTTATGCATCAGCCCTTCCTTTGCGATTATCGGTCTTGGTGTGCAATATGCCCCCAATTTCGGGACTAGCCTCGACAAGACAAACAACGGAGTTATCGAAAACCTCGGTAGCGATAACGCGAACGCAGGTACGATCCAGTACCGGCACGGTTCCTTCAGCGGTATGCAGGGCTTGGGACTGAAGCTCTGGATCGATATCATCCCGATTATTGACGTCGAAGCGACTTACAATTTGCAATGGGGTTCTTACAATTCGACGCTCTCCGTGTTCGATAGCGACGGAAAACTCACTAGCGAGCAGCCGATCGAGCTCAAATTCGATGGAGTTCCGTTCGGCAAAGCCACTCCTAAGTTTGTCGCGATGAACGGCGACCTTTCCATTACCTATCCGATTACTTCGCTCCCGATTATCCGCCCGTACATCGGCGGCGGTATTACCTATTATTTGAGCACCCCCGTGATGAGTTCTTCTTTTGTCAAGAAATACTTCAACACGATGGAAAGCTCGGCTAAAGAAGCTCTTCTTTCCGGTTCAATGGATGACGCAGAAGCGGAGGCCCTTGCCAACAAGCTTTCTACCCAACTCCAGGACGAAGGTCTCAATACGAACATCGGCGGGCATATTATCCTGGGCGCACGTTTCAAGCTTCCGGTCATTCCCATCGCCGCATACGTGAATGGCAAGTACTACTTCGCGATGGACTATGATGACGAAATCGATGCTTCTCCATTCGTTCTCGAAGCTGGTATCGGGCTTGCCCTTTAATTTGATCTTTGGAGCAAAAAATGGAAAAGAAGTCTAATGCAAACATTATGGTGCTCATTATCGAAGATGAGCTCGCCATTGCCGAAGGCCTTGTCGATCTCTGCGAATTCAAAGGTTACCGCGTTAAACACGTTGCCGATGGCATCAACGGACTTTCCGAAGCGCTTTCCGGAAAATACGGCCTCGTCCTTTTGGACTTGATGCTCCCCGGAATGGACGGTTTTACCGTATGCGATAAAATCCGCGAAAAGGACAAGGATCTCCCGATCATCATCCTCTCCGCCAAGAATACGGATAAGGATATTATCGATGGCCTTAAATACGGAGCGGATGATTACGTTTCCAAGCCGTTCTCTGTGCCAATGCTGCTTGCACGCATTGAAGCCGTCCTCCGCCGAAGCCGCCAGTCAATGGAAGGCGATGGCAAGCTCATCGCCGGTAACCTCAAAATCAATTTCCGCGAATACAGCGGTTTCCGCGGTACAGAAAAATTGTCCTTTACCCGCAAAGAAATCGAAATTCTCGAATACCTGTGGAATAACCGCGACCACGCCGTTCCCCGCGCGGAGCTTCTAAACAAAGTCTGGGGATACGAAAACGCAGAAACTGTTGACACCCGGACCGTCGATATCCACATTACTAAGCTCCGCAAGAAAATCGAGGACGATCCGTCCCACCCATGCCTGCTCGTGACGTTCCGCGGCGAAGGATACCAGCTCCGCGAAACACCGGAATAATGCGTCGGCTAAAGCTGATCTTTATTCTCCTGTTTTTCACGATTGCTATTCCAGTCGCGGTCCTTCTTGTCAATTCTTATCAACATTTTCAAACAGAATCCCAGTACGCCTACAAAGAACAGGCGTATTTTATTTTGCAAATGCTCAACCAGCGGATCTACGACGATCTTGCCATCGAAGAGCAACGCTCCTATTCCGAATACCGCTTTATCCGCGCCGTGCCCGTAATCGGCGGCGAAGAGGTGACGCTTTCCAAGCTCGCAGAATACCCCATCCGCAGCCATTACGGCGGAATGATAGGCTATTTCCAATTGGATCCGGACGGTACCATGCGGACCCCAGTACTGCCCGACGGAATCCTCGAAAAAATTCCCGTGGAGGACCGAGCAAAGCGAGAGACCGTGCGCGATAGCATCAAGCGGGTGCTCCGTCAATTAGGCATCCATAACGAAGGACTTTCTCATACATCCGTGCAGGCGAATACGCAAGACAGCCTGGACAAACTCTACGGGAAAAAACTGAAACTCGCCGTGAACTTGAACGAGGCACGCAAATTCAGCCGGCGTTACGAACAAAGCTCACAAAAAGAAAGCTTTCTATTCGACGTGGAATCTGCTAGAATCCGCCGAATTTCAGAAACAGGCAAGGCGGAAGATGCAGACTTTGAAAATGCCCCTCCATCGCAAATCCTAGAAGTGGAAATAGACCCCTTCCAAGCCCAGCTGAACGCAAACTACATCGTCTATTACCGCAATGTATGGCGCAATAACGAGCAATTTATACAGGGTTATGCTGTACGCCTCAGAAGCTACCTCGAAAACTTGGTAATCAACGAAGTCCAGTTCAATCCAAACAAACAAGGGTTAGCTCTTGAATTCGGCTCCAAGACCCGCCCCTTTGTGACTTTCGGAAACAAAGCGAGTTCGCAAGGGACTATCATGAGCGTTCCTTTGCAATTTCCACTGAACGAGATGATTTTAACCGTATACCTGACCGAAGAAAAATCCGGCCCGGGGAAAGCCCTGATTATCGTTATTGGTATTGTGATGTTCAGTATACTCGCCGGAGGACTTATTGCAGTCTACCGCCTCACACAAAGCCAACTGAAACTAGCGAGCAAGCGCCAAGATTTCATTTCCGCAGTAAGCCACGAATTGAAGACTCCGCTTACCGCCATCCATATGTATGCGGAGCTTTTGCAGAATTCATGGGTAGCGAACGAAGTGAAACGGCAAAAATACTACACTCTTATCGTAAGCGAGACCGAACGTCTTTCACGGCTCATCCAAAACGTGCTGAACCTTTCCAAACTGGAACGCAACAACTGGAACGTGCAATTCAAGAGAATCAACCCCAAAACGATCTTGGATACATTTGTTTCGACTTACACACAAAATATCGAAAAGAACGGCTTTGATTTGACGGTGACAAGCGACATCTGTAATTTTGAATTAGTGCTTGATAAAGATGCGATCATGCAAATCTTGATGAACGTGGTGGATAATTCCATCAAGTTCGCAAAAAAAGCCCAATACAAAATGATCGTCCTTGAACTCCGCGTACACGAAAACGATGTATTCTTCGTGGTCCGCGATTATGGCCCGGGCATTCCCACTCAGGAGATGAGCCACGTCTTTGAAGAATTCTACCGCGTGGAAAACGAAATGACCCGAACGACCGCCGGAACGGGAATCGGACTTTCTATGGTCAAAAAACTGTGCAATCTGACAAATATGAAGATCGAACTGGAGAATGCAAGCCCAGGACTCCGCACAAAATTGCACTTACCTCCGCTTTCGATTTAAAAACTAGCCTTTTAAAAAATCCTTTGCTACTTTTAGCATAGACAACAAGCGAGGCGCCTATGACCAAGGAAGACATTCTTGAGAATCCAGGAAAGTACGATCTTTCTATTGAAACCGTGGGTAAGGGAACATTGATATCTCCAATGAATGGACTCCGCTTTGTAGATGATACACAGCGAGAAAGCCTTACGACAGACATAACGCTTCTTGAAAAATTTGCAAAAACAGGCAATCCGGTACCCTCGCTCGAAGCTGCGGGCCCTCGCCACACGATTTATCACGACCCGGCTTGGACTCGCGCGGCCATTGTTACCTGCGGAGGTCTTTGCCCCGGGCTCAACAACGTTATCAAAAGCATCGTCCAAGTTCTGTGGTTCGACTACGGCGTAAGGAATATTTTCGGCATCCCTTACGGCTACCGCGGGCTCAATCCAAAATACGGCTATGCTCCAATGGTCCTCGATCCGGACATTGTAGACAACATTCAGGAAGATGGAGGAACAATCCTCGGAAGTTCCCGCGGAGAACAGGATTCGAGCGTAATGGTTGACACTCTGATGCGGCTCAACATCAATATGCTTTTCTGCATCGGTGGAGATGGTACGCTGAGAGGAGCCCGCGATATTGCGGCAGAAATCAAGCGCCGCCATCAGCCAATCTCGGTAATAGGCATTCCAAAAACAATCGACAACGACTTGAACTTGGTCGATAGAACTTTCGGATTTGAAACCGCAGTGCTCAGCGCCTGCGACGTGATTACCAGCGCCCACAATGAAGCCAACGGAGCTTTCAACGGGCTAGGCCTTGTAAAACTGATGGGACGAGATTCCGGATTCATCGCTGCAGACGCCGCCCTCGCAACAACTGTTGTCAACTTTTGTCTTATTCCAGAAGTTCCTTTCGAACTGGAAGGTGAAGGTGGACTCTTCAAAGCACTTGAAAACCGTTACGCAATCGGCAAGACTCATGCCGTGATGGTTGTCGCCGAAGGTGCTGGGCAACACTTATTCAAAGACGCCCCCGAAAGAAAAGATGCTTCCGGTAACATTCTAAAAAACGACATCGGCGAATACTTGATGGCGATGATCAACGACCATTTTGCAAAAATCGGGAAAGAAATAAACATCAAGTACTTTGACCCGAGTTATACAGTGCGAAGCATTCCCGCCAAAGGCACCGACGCCATTTTCTGCTACCAGCTTTCCGAAAATGCAGTACACGCGGCAATGGCCGGGAAAACAAATATGGTCGTAGGTAGTATGAACGGGAACTTTACCCACATTCCTATCGACTTTGCCGTCAGCGAACGCAGAAAAGTGCAACCAAATGGGGCTTTATGGCACGCCGTGCTTGGAGCAACCCGTCAACAAGACTATTTCACCGGTCGCTCAGCTAAAAGGAAAAAGTAACTTGTAACAACACAAGCCATTTTGTAAATTTGGACTATGCTTAAAAAAGAAGAAAAAATCGTTATCCGTACAGCCTTGATGGAATACAGAAATTTACTTTTCAAAGCCTTTCACGGTACAGATGAAGAAAAGGCCCGCATTGCGTGCGTGAACAGACTGCTTCAAACTTGGAAAATCTAAGTTTTATGCATGTTTTTTCGCATCTTTTCATATCTGCTATTCGCGTCCGCCATAGGAACGGCATTAGCCAATAGCGATCTGGACAGAGGTGATTATTGGTACCAAAATAGGGCTGCCGGCGCAAAAGACGACAAAGCCGATAGAAAAATTGCGGATAACATAACTGATGCGTATCGACGGGCCCTTGCGGACTCAAACGTCGAAGAAATCGCAGCGGAAAAGTTGCTCAACGCGCTTTATTTCAAAGGGTGTTTTGCCGCTCCCGAGCGGGAAGATCGTATGAAAATTCACACCGAAGCAAAACTCTTCGGTGAAAGAATGCATACAAAGTATCCAAAAAACAAAAGAATAACGTCCCTTTACGCAATCAATCTTTCCCTATGGGCAAAAGAGTACGGTCCTTTAGAAGCGATACGGCAAGGAGCCGCAAAACGAGTCCGCGATCTAGCAGATAGCGCAGAAGATTATCAAATATTAGGACGGGCCCACCAATTACTCCCCTACATTCCGCTACTCCTCAACTGGCCGGATAAAAAGCTCGCAGACAAATACCTGCAAATGGCAATCTATACCCATCCGGACGATTTGAATAATTTTCTCTTTTTAGCCGAGCTCCGGATGGACCAAGAGAGATATCAAGAAGCGTTGAATCTCATTGACAAGGCTTTACTCTTAGGGATCCGCAAGGATTACATACTCGAAGACCGCAGAACCAGATGGAAACTCAAAAGTTTGCGAGAACAAGTTACCGAAAAAATGAAAACAGCTTCCCAGACATTTCCTTTTTAAATACAAAAACCGCCCCAAAGAAGGAGACGGCTTTTGCATAAACTAATCTAGAGATGCCCTAAAATCAGTCCTTGATGGATTGAGCCTGAATGGATGTGAGAGCAATTGTATAAATAATGTCTTCGACAAGGGCTCCACGGGAGAGGTCGTTGACCGGTTTTGCCAACCCCTGAAGCATCGGACCTACGCAAATAACGCCCGCAGCGGAACGCTGTACTGCCTTGTAGCAGATATTACCCGCAGAAAGATCCGGGAAAATGAGAACCGTTGCCTCGCCTGCAATCTTG
This sequence comes from Fibrobacteraceae bacterium, assembly GCA_023231365.1. Lineage (GTDB taxonomy): Bacteria > Fibrobacterota > Fibrobacteria > Fibrobacterales > Fibrobacteraceae > Hallerella. Next base: position 7,277 of record JALNVO010000124.1, read on the forward strand.
CTTTCCGGAGCTTTAAGCTTTGCCACGCTCGGAACTGTCGCGGCGTCATATTGCAGAGGACCATCCACCGGGATGTCAGGACGTGTTTTGCGGACCATCTCCGTTGCGGCGATGACCAAATCCACATCATCCCCCTTACCGCTCTTGCCCGTTCCATAGCTGAGCATAGCAACGCGCGCCGGAAGCGAAAAAGCCTTTGCAGTATCATAGCTCTGCATGGCAATACCTGCGAGATCTTCGGCGGTCGGGTTCAGGTTGATGGCGCAATCGCCAAAAACCAATACTTGCGTGGGCAAACACACAAAAAATACAGAGCTGATCTTGGAAACGCCCTTTGCCGTTTTGATAACTTGGAGTGCCGGACGGACCGTGTCCGCCGTGGAATGGACGGCTCCGGAAACGAGGCCTGCAACTTCACCCTTTTTAAGCATCATCGTACCGAGGAACACAGGATCCTTCAAAGTTTCACGGGCCTTTTCGGGAGTCATTCCCTTCTCCTTGCGGAGTTCGACCAAGAGAGGAACATACTTTTCAGCAAGTTCGGCGGTGGGTTCGATGATTTCCATTTCTGGAGGAACTTTGAGCCCCTGACGAGCCGCTTCTGCTTCTACATCGGAACGCTTGGCAAGCATTACAGGAATAGCAATCCTGCGTTCAAAAGCTTGGATGGCGGCCTTGACCGTACGCGGTTCCGCCCCTTCTGGAAGCACAATGCGTCGAATGTCCTTGGAGGCTTGCGCGATGAGATTGCGGCGGAAGGCGGCCTGAGAAATGCGAGATTCGCGGGTAGAAGCAAGTATGCTTTTCAGTTCCTTAGAAGAAAAAGCGTCTCCCTTGGCACAAACTAACACAACGCGGCCCTTGAGTTCCGAAAAATCTTCGGCGACAAGATCACCAGCCTCC